>JAZJYB010000023.1:0-13806 GCA_040390685.1 Pseudomonadota bacterium
CCGGACGCGCAGTGGTTGCGCAGGGTGAGGCATTTGACCCTAGCCCTGCCAATGTGGAAGCGCGCACCCAGCGCTTTACTTTACCGGGTGGATTGAAAGCCGCCTTGCTGCCGAAAAAGACCAAAGGTGCGACAGTCAGTGTAGTCATGGCTTTGCGCATGGGCACCGACGAAAGCCTGAAAGGCAAAGCGCAAACTGGGCAATTCGCGGCCAGATTGCTGATGAGTGGTACCGAGCGTCTGTCGCGCCAGGAAATCAAGGACGGCTTTGACAAACTCAAGGCACAGGTCAGCGTGAGCGGTGGCGCCGAAGGTGTCAGCGTATCGATCACAGCAACGCGTGAAAACCTGCCGGCGGCGATGGATCTCATGGCCGAAGTCTTGAAAAAATCAACTTTCCCGGCCAAGGAATTCCAGGAGCAACAACTGGCCGCCATCAATGAAGCCGAACAAAACATTCCCGAGCCACAACCGCTCGCGGCAAATGCGATGTCACGCCTGATTGATGCATATCCATTGGGCCATGTCCGTCATGTCGGCACACTGCAAGAGCAATTAGCCGATACCAAAGCTGTCACGGTGGATCAGGTCAAAGCCTTTCATGCAGCGTACTATGGTGCCGACAATGCGAACTTCTCTGCAGTTGGCGATTTCGATGCTGTTGCGCTTAAAACGCAACTGAACAGTTTGTTTGGCAGCTGGAAAGCGACGCAGCCGTATGTACGCATTCCGTCCATCATGAAGGCCGCTGCCGGTGCCAAAGTGAGCATGGAAACACCGGACAAAGCCAACAGCATGCTGTTTGCCATCCAACCGCTGGTAATGAAAGATAGTGCAGAAAATTATCCTGCCCTGTTGATCGCCAATCACATGCTGGGTGGTGGTGCCTTGCGTAGTCGTCTGGCGGATCGCATTCGTCAAAAAGAAGGCCTGTCTTACGGTGTGGGTTCGCAAGTATCGGCACCGGCTTTAGATCCGGCAGGTCTGTGGTTAGCGTATGCGATTAGCGCCCCGCAAAACACCGGCAAAGTGGAAGCGGCATTGCGTGAAGAAGTGCAAAAAGCCATCACGGAAGGGTTTACCGAAGATGAGCTGACCGAAGCGAAAAAAGGCTGGAAACAATCGGCTGAAGTGGTGCGTACCCAAGACCCTTCTCTGGCACGTCGTCTCTCGGCCTATTTGAATATAGACCGTACTCTGGCCTATGACAAAGACCTGGAAGCCAAGGTCGCTGCTTTGACCGTGGCGCAAGTCAATGAAGCGTTGCGTCAGAACCTGAAGGTAGTCAATCTATCCTTTATCACGGCGGGTGATTTTGCCAAAGCGGCCAAGGATGCGGCGGCGAAGTAATTAAATAAGTGCAAGAAAAAAGGCAGAACTCATTCCTGAGTTCTGCCTTTTTTATTCCTTCTTTTTATTGAAGTCGGTGCTTAGAAAGCTTATTGCAATGTCAGTGCGAAGCAGCGCCGGTAACCACGGGCAATCCTGCTTTTTGCCAGGCAAGCATGCCGCCTTCAACGTTTGAAGCTGCACTAAACCCCGCCTGTTCAAGTATCGTCTGCGCCTGCGCTGAGCGGCGGCCCGAGCGGCAAATCAATACCACAGGTTTACTTTTATCTGCACCGAGTTCTTGTATGCGCTGCGCCAATTGGCCGAGCGGAATCAAGGTGCTGCCGGAAATATGCGCTTCAGAATATTCACTGATTTCGCGCACATCCAGCACTAAGGTACCAGCTTTTTGTAAGTCAGTAACCTGCTCGACTTTGACGGTTTTTGCTAACTCGCCAGATGCTAATGCAGAACCACTCGTTGCGGCAGTGAGCAGTACTCCTGCGAACAGTGCATTCATCAATTTTAGTTTCATTTCAAATCCTTTTTAAAACACAAACACCATGAAAAATTGAACAAATTAACATCGCACCAGACGCTGCCAAATCGCCGTAGTTGCCGCCGCCTGATTCAAGGAATAAAAATGCAAGCCTGGTGCGCCACCAGCCAATAGCCGCTCACACAAACTCGTGACGACATCCAGGCCGAAGGCTTTGATCGAAGCGCTATCGTCGCCGTAGCTAGCCAATTTCAAGCGTATCCAGCGTGGGATTTCCGCTCCGCACATTTCTGAAAAACGCAGCAACTGGCTACTATTGGTAATTGGCATAATGCCAGCAACAATCGGCGCTGTCACTCCAGCTTTTTGTGCCATATCGACGAATTGAAAATACGCATCGGCATTGTAAAAATATTGCGTGATGGCGGCATTTGCGCCGGCTTGCATCTTGCGCACAAAGCTTTGCAAATCATCTTGTGGCGAGCGCGCTTGCGGATGCATTTCCGGATAAGCGGCAACCTCGATATGAAACCAGTCGCCGGTTTCTGCGCGGATAAATTCGACCAGTTCATTCGCGTAACGGAACTCGCCGCCCATGCCATAACCGCTGGGCAAATCGCCGCGCAAAGCCACCAAACGATGAATATCTTGCGCCTGATATTGCTGCAAAATATCGCGGATAGATGCTCGGGTACCGCCAACGCAGGACAGATGCGGTGCAGCATCAAAACCTTCTTTGCGAATCTCAATAACGGTATCGAGCGTGCCTTGTTGCGTAGTGCCACCGGCACCGAAAGTGACAGAGAAATACTTCGGTTGTAACACGGCCAATTTAGCGCGCGTGATACGGAGTTTTTCTGTGCCTTCCGGCGTCTTCGGCGGAAAAAATTCTATGCTGAAATTATGTGAACTCATGTTTATTTTTTGAGGAGTAAAGTCGAGAGCGTCCAGGAAATAACGCTATATAACAAAGCACCACCGACCGCAGACCAAAATCCGGCGACGTGGAAACCATCGATCATATTCGCGACTGCCCAAAACATCAGCCCGTTAATCACAAAAATAAACAAGCCCATGGTCAATACAGTGACCGGCAATGTCAATAGCAAGAGTATCGGGCGGATAATCGTATTGACGAAACCCAGCACGACCGCCACCAACATGGCAGTGCCAAAACTGGCGATAGTTACCGATTGCATCAGATAAGGTAAAGCGAGTAAGGCTAAAGCGTTAATCAACCAAATGGCAAGCAAGCGCATGATGACTCCTTTTAAAGCCCCTCTCCCGCGAGCGGGAGAGGGGAGTAAAATCAATAACGGTAATGTTCAGGCTTGTAAGGGCCTTCTTTATTCACGCTAATGTAATTCGCCTGCTCGTCAGTCAGGACGCTGAGTTGTGCATTCAGAGTCTTCAATTGCAGACGCGCGACTTTTTCATCGAGATGCTTAGGCAAGGTATACACGCCGACCGGATATTGTGCTGTGTTCACAAACAATTCGATTTGCGCGATGGTTTGATTGGCGAACGATGAACTCATCACATACGATGGATGGCCAGTACCACAACCCAGATTCACTAGACGACCTTCGGCCAGCAAGATGATGCGTTTTCCGTCAGGGAAAATCACGTGATCGACTTGCGGCTTGATGTTATCCCACTGATATTTCTTGATCGACGCGACATCGATCTCATTATCAAAGTGGCCGATATTGCAGACGATGGCATTGTTTTTCATCGCCAACATATGGTCGTGGCTGATGACATGATAGTTACCAGTGGTCGTCACAAAAATATCGCCGAATTCAGCCGCGTATTCCATGGTCACAACGCGGTAGCCTTCCATCGCTGCCTGCAGGGCGCAGATAGGATCGATTTCAGTCACCCAGACTTGCGCCGAGAGGGCGCGCATGGCCTGGCAACAACCCTTACCGACATCACCGTAACCGGCGATGACGGCTACCTTGCCGGCGATCATTACGTCAGTCGCGCGCTTGATACCATCGACCAGCGATTCGCGGCAACCATACAGGTTATCAAACTTGGATTTAGTCACAGAATCGTTGACGTTAATCGCCGGGAAAGCAAGTTTGCCTTCCTTATGCATCTGATACAAACGATGCACGCCAGTAGTAGTTTCTTCCGTCACGCCCATGATCTTTACCAGACGCTTGGAATACCAATCCGGCTCAGTTTTCAAATGCGATTTAATGGCATTGAACAGGCAGATTTCTTCTTCTGAACCAGGATTGGCCAGCACAGAAAGATCTTTTTCTGCACGTGTTCCCAGATGCAATAACAAAGTCGCATCACCGCCGTCATCGAGGATCATGTTAGAGAATCCACCATCTTTCCATTCGAAAATACGGTGGGTGAAATCCCAGTATTCATCCAGGTTTTCACCCTTGAAGGCAAACACAGGAGTACCGCCGTCAGCAATCGCCGCTGCAGCGTGGTCTTGCGTAGAATAAATATTGCAAGAAGCCCAACGCACCTGCGCGCCCAAGGCTTTTAAAGTCTCGATCAACACGGCGGTCTGGATCGTCATATGCAAAGAACCCGTAATACGGGCGCAGCGCAAAGGCTGGGTGGCAGCGAATTCTTCACGAATCGCCATCAGGCCAGGCATTTCTGTTTCGGCAATACTAATTTCCTTGCGGCCCCAATCAGCCAGGCTGAGATCGGCAACGAGGTAGTCTTGGGTAGAGTCTTGAGTAGTCATTTTGGTGGCGTTCATCACGCCCTCCTTTCGATAGAAAAAAGTAACGTGAGCGCGGTTGTGATGATTCCAAGCCTGGCAGGATAGCTAGATCCTGTCGCAACGCTCCTTGGAAGGGCTGAAGTATAACGCAAATGTGAAGATCCGTAATTGAATCTTATGCAAGTCCGCGAAGAATACGCTATTCTGAAATCACTTTAGGAGAGTAAATTATGCAACAGGTATCAAGTCCCGGCAGCACATCCTTATGGCAGAAATTCATCGCAAATGGCATCCTGCCTTTGCGTTTTTTAGCGATATTGCTGATCCCTTTGTCTATGCTTGATGCAGTCAGATTTGGCCGCGCCAGCGGCATGCCTAACTTATTTGCGCTGTGGCCTATTTTTGTTAATTTTGGCTTGATTTCCATCGTTGACTATTTGGTCGGCAAAGACCATTCACAACCAGACGACAACGCGCGAAAAGTTCCCTTATATCGCTGGATCGCATTGGCGACCTTGCCGGCGCACATGTTGGCGCTGTGGTGGGGCTTGCATGTATATACCACGGTAAATTTCGACTGGACAGGCAAGCTAGGCTGGATACTTTCTGTCGGTGCCGTCTCTGGCATGCTGGCGATCACCGCTGCACACGAGCTAATTCATAAACCGAGCAAATTGGAACAATGGGTAGGCGGCATACTCTTGTCTTCAGTCTGCTATGGCGGTTTCAAGATAGAACACATCTACGGCCATCACGTGCATGTGTCAACCCCGCAAGACGCCTCGTCGGCTAAGTATGGCCAGAGCGTTTACCACTTTCTGCCGAGAGCAATTTATTTCAACATACGCAATGCCTGGCGCCTGGAAGCGGCGCGACTGCAACGACACAAGCAATCGCAATGGCACAATGAAATGCTACGCTGGACGGCATTCTCAATCACCTTCGCGCTGGGTGCTTTTCTTCTATTTGGAGTGGCTGGCCTGGTGTTTTTTATCGGCCAATCGGTAGTCGCATTTTGCGAATTGGAAGTCATCAATTACGTAGAACATTATGGACTAGAGCGTCAAAAAACCGCGACTGGCTATGAACGGGTAAGGCCAGAACATTCATGGAATTCCAACTATCGCCTGATGAATTATTTCCTATTAAATTTGGCGCGACATTCCGATCATCACGCGAATGCATCACGGCGCTATCAGGAATTGCGCCATTTCGAAGAGGCCCCGCAACTACCCGGCGGTTATGCCGCAATGGTATTGCTAGCGCTGGTGCCACCGCTGTGGTTTCGGGTTATACATCCGAGGATGCCACGACACGGAATTGATTAGTTTGGGACGATCTCACTCAGCCCTCGTAGGCGCGAATAGTGCAGCGTATTCGCACGCATTTTCGCGTTCAGATAATGGCTATTAACGCGATGTCGCGACAATTTTCTGGTCCGTGGCAGCAAATTACAGACGTGCGAATACATTTCGCTATTCGCACCTACGCAATCCAAAGATTATTTAAGCAAACGCTGCTCTGCTCGCGCAACACTTTCCGCAGTACCGCGCACCACAATCACATCAGAAGCCAACAAGATAATTTCGGGATGTAGTTCCAGTCTTTGCTTGCCCCTTCGCAAAGTTGTTACATCGACTTCCAGCTCGTCCAGATGCAGCGCATCCAGTCTCTTTCCTACCGCATTTGCGTGTTCAGTAAGCGCTACCGTGTGCAAACGGATTTGCATACTGTCGGGGACGTCATCACTGGCACCATGAAAAAATCCGCGTAGCGATTCGTAACGTTCATCGCGCGCTGCCTGCACTTTGTGTACTACCCGGCGCAACGGTACACCTAACAAGACCAGTGCATGCGATGCCAGCATCAGGCTGCCTTCCATTAATTCCGGCACCACCTCGGTGGCACCGGCGGCGCGTAATTTAGCCAGATCGGTATCGTCATGGCTGCGCACTATCACTGGCAAACCCGGATTGAATTCGTGCACGAAATGCAGCACCTTCAAAGCCGAGGCAGTGCTGGTATAGGTAATGACCAAGGCTGCTGCGCGATTGACACCCGCTGCCAACAGGCTTTCGCGCCGACCGGCATCGCCATACGATACGTTGGCACCGGCCAGCTGCGCCTCGCGGATACGGTCGGGATCAAGATCAAGCGCGTGGTATTCAATATTCTCTTCCGATAAAAGACGTGCCAGGCTTTGCCCGCTGCGGCCAAAACCGGCAATGATCACGTGCTTTTTAGCGCTCATGCTGCGCGCTGCAATCTGAGTCAGCGCCAGCGATTGCATCATCCATTCATTGGCAGAGAATTTTAAAACGATCGCGTCAGATTTGGCCAGGATCAAAGGTGATAACAGCATCGAGAGAACCATGGAAGCGAGTATCAGTTGCAATAACAAGGGATCAAGCAATTGCAAACCGCCGGCTTGATTCAGCAAGACAAAACCAAATTCACCGGCCTGCGCCAAGCCTAATCCAGTACGTAAAGCGACGCTGGTGGAGCCGCCAAACGCGCGCGACAAAGCGGTAATCAGGCCAAATTTCAAGAGCATGGGACCGAGTAATAGCAGCAACATTAGCCAGCTATGCTCAAGCACCAAACGTAAATTCAGTAGCATCCCTACCGTGATAAAAAACAGGCCTAGCAGCACATCGCGGAACGACTTAATGTCTTCTTCAACTTGATGCTTGTATTCGGTTTCTGAAATCAACATGCCTGCAACGAAGGCGCCCAAAGCCAAAGACAATCCGGCACGCTCGGTCAACCAGGCGGCGCCCAAAGTGATCAGTAACAGATTTAACATAAACAACTCTTGCGAGCGGCGCTTGACGACGGCACTAAGCCAACCACGGACTATTTTTTGCCCTAGAAAAAACAACAAGAATAAAACCAGCGCCGCCTTGCCGCTGGCCCAGGCCAAAGTTTCCAGTAAATTGTCCGCATCTTTTGCCAGTGCCGGCACCAAGATCAACAATGGGACAACTGCTAAATCCTGAAATAACAAAACGCTGATAATCTGCCGCCCATGCGGGCTCTCAATCTCAAGCCGTTCGGTCAGCATCTTGGAAACAATAGCGGTAGACGACATGGCCAAGGCGCCGCCCAATGCAAAAGCGGCGCCCCAGCCTATCTGAAATTGCCTAGGCAGCCAGTACCCGGCAGCCAAGGCACAAATCATGGACAGAGCGATGGTCAGGATGACTTGCGCCATCCCAAGGCCAAAAACCGCGCGGCGCATCGACATCAGTTTAGGCAGGGAGAACTCCAGGCCAATTGAAAACATCAGGAAAACCACGCCAAATTCAGCCAGCTCATGGGTGGTTGAGCTGTCTTGCGCCCAGCCCAAACCGTGCGGGCCGATCAAAATCCCCACCACCAGATAACCCAGCATAGGTGGCAAATGCAGCATGCGAAAAGCCACCACGCCTAGTACGGCAGCACCTAAAAGTAATAATGTGGTATCGAGAGCGTTCATATTCTTTATTATTGCCGATTTAGTGACGCTAAAGCTCGATAAATAATGAACAATATTCACCTCTTTACAACTGGCAGAGTTCTTGCTTGGTGAATTTCGTTTATACTTGATGTATGAGTACTCAACAAGCCCCCTCCCCCATAGTCGACGGTGCTGCGGCACATGCTCTGCAACTCGCCTGCGAGACGCTGCAGATAGAGGCCGACGCCATTCTCACCTTGAAGCAAAGACTCACCGGTATCGAAGCAGCCGCTTTTACAAAAGCGATTTCCCTGCTACTGCACTGTCAAGGCCGCGTGGTGGTATCGGGCATCGGCAAGTCTGGCCATATCGCACGCAAAATCGCCGCGACATTTGCCTCTACCGGCACGCCATCATTCTTCGTGCACCCAGCGGAAGCGGCACATGGAGACCTTGGCATGGTGACCTCACAAGACGTATTTATTGCGATTTCCTACTCTGGCGAAGCTTCAGAGTTGATGTCGATTTTGCCCATCATTAAACGCCTCGGTGTGAAACTGATTGCGATGACCGGCAATGCCGAATCGAGTCTGGCTAACTTAGCCGATGTGCATTTGAGCGTACAAGTCGACAAGGAAGCCTGCCCGCTCAACTTAGCGCCAACTGCCAGCACTACTGTCACGCTGGCCATGGGCGATGCGCTGGCAGTGGCGGTACTGGATGCACGCGGCTTTCGTGAAGAAGATTTCGCGCGCTCGCATCCTGGCGGTACCTTAGGCCGGCGCTTGCTGACCCACGTGCGCGATGTAATGCGTACTGGCGATGCGATTCCGCGCGTGTCCCCTGAAACCAAGCTCTCGACAGCCCTATTAGAAATCACGCAAAAAGGCATGGCGATGACTGCCGTGGTTGACCAGGACCAGCAAATTGTTGGCGTGTTTACCGATGGCGATTTACGTCGCCTGATGGAAAAGCTGCAAGATTTTTCTCAAGTCAAAATCATCGATGTGATGCGCAGCAATCCGCGCAGTATTCGCCCTGAACAACTGGCAGTAGAAGCCGTTGAAATCATGGAAACCCATAGAATCAATCAGCTCTTGGTCGCCGATGAAACCGGCAAATTAGTCGGCGCTTTACATATTCACGACCTGACTCGTGCCAAGGTGATCTGATGAGCGCATCTAATAATATGGCGGCCTTAAAAAAAGCGGCACAGGTCAAATTAATGATCTTTGATGTCGACGGCATACTCACAGACGGCAGCCTGCATTTTGGCGCTGACGGTGAATTTTTAAAAACCTTCAACGTGCTCGACGGCCAGGGTATCAAATTATTACAGGATGCCGGCATCATTACCGCCATTATCAGCGCGCGCCAGTCAGCTATCGTTGCGAAACGTGCTGCGGACCTTGGCATTACCCATCTGCTTCAGGGCATACACGATAAAAAACAGGCCTTTGAAGAACTCATCGCGGTGCTGGCTGTTGAACCAAAGCACTGCGGATTTATCGGCGATGACGTGATTGATCTGCCGGTCTTGTCACGCGTAGGTTTTTCCGCCAGCGTACCCAACGGCCATATTGAAGTACGGAGTCGCGTCGACTATGTGACCCAAGCTAATGGTGGCGCCGGCGCGGCACGTGAAGTCTGCGATTTCATCTTGCAGGCGCAGGGAAAATATGATCAAGTCCTGACCCGATTTTTGAAATGAAATACACACTGACCGCCGATCGCTTTCGCACCTGGCTCGCTGTCATCTTGGTGGCAGTCCTGGCCTTAGCTAGCTTCTGGATACTAGAGCTGATGCGGCGCAACGACACCGACGGAAATTCACGCTCTTCCGCACGTAGCGAGCCTGATTATTACGTCGAAAATTTCAGTTTCATTCGATTGCCGAATAATGGGCAGGCCAATTACCATATCACGGGCGATAAGCTCAGCCACCATCCACTCAATGATAATTTCGAGATTCAGCAACCGCGCATTAATAGCTTTGATGCGGACAAAGTGCCTTTGAATATTCGTGCGGAACGCGCTGTGATTGAACAGAAAAACCTACAAATCACTCCCGCCAGAGAGAATGATCAGATACATTTGCAAGGCGATGTTCAGGCTGAAAGGCCAGAAACTACAAGTTCGAAATACATGAAACTGCAATCAGAATATTTATTATTGCTGCCCAATGAAAACAAAATGAAGACTGACCAGGCCGTCAGCGTTTACACGCATACCTCGGAGTTACATGCGATAGGAATGATTGCCGACAATGCGACCCAACAAATACAATTATTAAGCAAAGTGCGCGCGAGCTTCAATAAGAGCGACGCCGCTGCAAAACCAAAAACATAACATCCGAGAAATTAACATGCGACTCCGTGACATTATTTCACCCTCTAATTTCAGGCATTTATTCCTGTTAACCAGCCTGTTCGCGCCGATAATGCAAGCCTCTGCGGAAAAAGCCGACAGCTTGTTGGAAGCAAAAATTAGTGCCGGATATACTATTTTTGATGGCAAGAAAAATGTCACTACGATGACTGGACACATCGAATTAACGCGCGGCACTTTAATCGTCCAGGCTGATCGTGGGGTGGTTAGTGAAGGCGGTGAAAAATCGCGCAATTTCGCCCTCTACGGGGACACCGGCAGCCAAGTTTTTTTCCGGCAAAAACGTGATGGCGGCGCTGATTTGTGGCTAGAAGGAAATGCGGATCGGGTTGAGTATGACGAGAAAACCGAACTGGTGAAATTCATCAGCAAGGCACGGGTTCGTTATTTGGAAGGGAAGAGAGTCACGCAGGAGCAAGCAGGTGAATTTCTTTCTTACGACAGCTTGAATGACGTCTTCATCGCAACTAATTCCAGTTCGGGAAAATATGTGCCAGGCGCCGGTCGTGTGACGCTAACGATAGAACCAAAACTTGAGCCAAAAATTGAATCGAAAACAGAAAAAAAATAGACTGATATGACAACAAGTACACTCGTCGTCCAAGGCTTACAAAAACGCTACGGCGCGCGCCAAGTAGTGCGTGATGTCTCGCTACAAGTAAAAAGTGGAGAGGTTGTTGGCCTGCTAGGCCCAAACGGAGCCGGAAAGACCACATCGTTTTACATGATTGTTGGTCTGGTGCCATCTGATGCCGGCAAGATTGATGTCGATGGCGTGGATATTTCTCGCCTCGCTATTCATCAGCGCGCCAAACTCGGTCTATCTTATCTGCCGCAAGAGGCCTCTGTGTTTCGCAAATTAACAGTGGAAGACAATATCCGCGCTGTGCTCGAATTGCAAAAGGATGAACACGGAAAATATTTTTCCAAAGCCGAGATAGAACAACATCTGAATATATTGCTGGAAGAATTGCAGATCGAAGGTATCCGCGAGAATCAGGCTTTATCCTTATCTGGCGGTGAACGACGAAGGGTAGAAATTGCCCGCGCACTTGCAACTAATCCGCGCTTTGTCTTGCTCGACGAACCATTTGCCGGGGTTGACCCGATCGCGGTTATCGAGATACAGCGCATCGTGCGATTTTTAAAAGAGCGTGGCATCGGCGTCCTGATCACTGATCACAATGTGCGTGAAACACTGGGGATTTGCGACCATGCTTGCATCATCAATCAAGGTGCAGTATTAGCCAGTGGCAGTCCGGATGAAATTATCAAAAATGAATCTGTAAGGCGTGTTTATTTGGGAGAGCATTTCCGCATGTAGCGGGGATCGACGCCACATGAAGCAAAGCCTGCAGCTACGCACCTCACAACATTTGGCATTAACGCCACAGTTGCAGCAATCTATACGTTTGCTGCAACTTTCTACGCTAGAGCTGCATCAAGAACTTGAAACATTGCTGATAGAAAATCCCTTGCTGGAACGCGTCGATGATCCTTTGGATAGCGCAATACGCTTACTCGCGGACGGTGCGATCAGCGCCACTGGAAGCCAATCAGAATCAGAATTCGGCCCTGCTGCACAACCGGATGCAGCTCCGTTATCGGGCGATGCCGGTGATAACGCCGAGATTGCAGCTACCTCTGACACGACTAGCGCGGCTGAAGATGAATGGACCTTTGACGACGCACCTCAAGGGAGCAAATCATCCGAAGAAGATGAGGGGCGACCGCAACTTGAAATGCCACAGATTACGCTTAAGGAGCACTTGCTAGAGCAGATGCGCCTGAATATCCGCGATCCTCGTGACCGAGGGCTGATAGAGCTGATTATTGATGCGCTGGATGACAACGGCTATCTGATTGAATCGCTTGAAGAAATCCAGGAAAGTCTTCCATTGGAACTGTGTGTAGAACCTGAAGACCTGTCTTTTGCGCTTGCCATGCTGCAAAGTTTTGACCCGTCTGGAGTCGGTGCTCGCAGCCCTTCTGAATGCTTGGCCTTACAAATAAAGCGCCTGCCACACATCCCTTTTGTGACGCGTCGATTGGCTTTGAATATCGTCGAAACCCAGCTGTCACTTTTCGCCCAACGCGACTTCACCAGACT
Organism: Pseudomonadota bacterium; assembly: GCA_040390685.1. Taxonomy (GTDB): domain Bacteria; phylum Pseudomonadota; class Gammaproteobacteria; order Burkholderiales; family Burkholderiaceae_D; genus Undibacterium. The sequence goes on from JAZJYB010000023.1 coordinate 12,463, forward strand.
AAGAAAAATACTAGAGTGTGATGATGAAGATTTACGCGAGGCGCAAGTTGTCATTCGCCTATGCAATCCTAAACCCGGAGCAGAATTTGGTGCGGCGGCGTCAGATTATGTTGTCCCGGATGTTATTGTCAAAAAAACAGAAGACGGCTGGCAAGTTTTGCTCAATCAAGACGTCATGCCTAAACTTCGCGTAAATAACATGTACGCCAACATCATGAAGCAAAATCGCGGCGATCTCAGCCTGAATCCGCAGCTCCAGGAGGCGCGCTGGCTGATCAAGAATATGCGGCAACGCTTTGATACGATTTTGCGCGTCGCACAAGCGATAGTAGAAAGGCAACGTAGCTTTTTCACCCATGGTGCGGTTGCAATGCGCCCCCTTGTTTTGCGCGAAATTGCTGATACACTGGGATTACATGAGAGTACAATTTCTCGTGTGACGACACAAAAATACATGCTCACACCGCATGGTATGTTTGAGTTGAAATACTTCTTCGGTAGCCATGTCGCAACAGAAACCGGAGGCGAAGCGTCATCAACTGCGATACGGGCACTCATCAAACAATTGATAGGAGCAGAAAACCAGAAAAACCCACTCTCTGATAGCAAAATTGCAGATATGCTGGGAGAACAAGGCATGGTAATCGCCCGTCGTACGGTAGCCAAGTACCGGGAAGCCCTGAAAATTCCTCCAGTCAGTTTGCGAAAATCTTTATAGAAAAGTTCTTGAAATTTTGCTTTAAATTGCAATATATGATTTAGCTCAAACAGTTTCTTGCAAAATGAGCGCATTGTATTAGCAAGCAACATCACCATAGGAGCGTTTTATGAATCTCACCATCAGTGGTCATCACCTTGAAGTAACTCCTGCAATTCGCGAACATGTAGAAAATAAGCTAGACCGTATCAGGCGACACTTCGATCAAGTCATTGATATCGCCGTCACCTTGACGGTTGACAAGCTCCGAGAAAAGGACAAACGTCACAAGGCAGATATTAATCTGCACATCAGCGGTAAAGATATACACGTAGAAAGTCTGGCGCACGACCTATATGCAGCCATCGACACATTGATAGACAAACTCGACCGGCAAGTCATCAAGCACAAGGATAAAATCCAGCAACACCAGCATGATGCGATCAAGCATATTCCTGATCCGGCATCGGCATAAGCATTTCATCCCGATCTAGGGATGCCGAAACAAGGACGCTCTTTCAGCGTCCTTTTTTGTTGCCTGCCATCGTTAATTCATTTCAAGAAGCCAGCTCTTAGTTTCTTTTTTATCTTCTTTTAAGCAGTGTCACAATTGTGTTTGTACGATACTTTTATTCGCCACTTTTTAT
>JAZJYB010000024.1:0-10280 GCA_040390685.1 Pseudomonadota bacterium
CTGGAGTGGCTATCTTTTTTTGCGGAAAGTTGCGCTTCTTGTGAGGGGATGTCATGTTAGATCGAATATCTGTGTGCCTTGCAATTCTCGTCGGCCTTGCGGCCTGTACTGTTCAAGCTTGCCTTGCAGCCGACAATACGGTCCGCGTTCACATTGACCAGGCGATTCAGCCATTCGCACTACCAGCGTCTGGATCCGGGTTGCAAGCCGACATTTTCCAAGCCGCATTTGCAACGCAGTTGGTACAAACCGAGTTCGTGTTCTTGCCCGGCGCCAGAAGTTGGCGTGAGTATAACGCGGGCCGCATTGATGTAATCACAAATGCCAAGCAAGACAGCGAATTGAAAGTGGTACTCACACATTGGCCTGTACTGTCATTTAAGAATCAGGCGATAAGCTTGAAGAGCAAGCAAATAAAACTTGAATCGATAGACGATCTTGCCAAATTTCGCGTCGTTGCGTTTCAGAACGCCAGCAAATTTCTCGGTGTGCAATACGCCACGATGGCCAGGCACAACAAGAGCTACAGTGAGCAGAGCACAATGCCGTCTTTTATGCTTCAGATGGATTCCACCGATGTTATCGTCTCGCAAGCGGATATCTTTCGATATAACCTGATCGAGAATGGAGCGCGGCTGGACTTCAAGCCAGAATTTGACCAGTTTGAGTATCACGACATTTTCGGCAAAGGTAATGATTATTGGCTTGGCTTTCGTTCGGAAGTCTTGCGCGATCAATTTGAACGCGGGATTGCTGCTATTTACAATAGCGGCGAAATCGACAAGATTTTTGATCGCTACGAGGCGAAATATGGGACAACACGCGACATGTTTATTCATCTGGACTGTCGCTTTCTGAAGCAACGAAAGCCCGCACGCTGTGGGCTCATCTCGGGTGCCCGGTAGTCACGCTTGTATTTGTGCGCTGACGTTGTCCCCACTGAATAAGTGTGGCCAAATACAGCGTTCCAGGGCCTGCGCAAAAAACCGCGCTGTCCGCTGAATTCAACCTTAAACAGCGCAATATTTTTCAACTTGACTTGCTTAAATTTATACATACAATGTACGTATGATTAAATTCGAGTGGGATGAGCCCAAAGCCGTTGCAAACTTGAAAAAGCATCAAGTTTCTTTTGAGGAAGCCAAGTCGATATTCTTCGACGAATTTGGCGTTCAGTTTTTCGATGAAGAGCACTCTTCCGACGAAGAACGCTTCTTGATGCTTGGTATGAGTTCGGGGACAAAGCTGCTCATCGTCTGCCATTGCGAGCGGGATCAAGATGCGGTTATTCGCATCATCTCGGCACGCAAGGCAACTAAGCGTGAAAGCGCGTTTTATCGAGGTGCATACAAATGAAAGCTGAATACGATCTCTCTAAATTGAAGTCCCGCAAGAACCCTTACGCATCCAAGCTGAAGAAGCCCGTCACGATACGGCTGTCAGAAGATGTTGTCGATTATTTCAAGAGAATGGCCGATGAGGCGGGTGTGCCGTATCAGAGCCTGATTAACTTGTACCTACGCGACTGTCTTGCCAATAACCGGAAAGTGCAAATCGAATGGCCTCAATCTGTTTAACTTACCGATCAACTTGGAATCAACGATGAAGCAGTTGATTCGCGTAGCTTTACGTTCGGTGTCATGAAACTCGCGACCATCCTCCTGCTTATTGGCGTAGCTATTCTTGGCTACGCGGCGTCAATCGCGCCATACAAAAATGAAGCGCTTTTCATGGAGCGTTACATGGCTTTGTCTTCGGGGCAAAACACGGAGTATTCGAAACTAAGAGAGGAAATGCTCACCCTAAAATTCCAACTCCAAGACTACGGCGGTACCCTCGTTTCTGCGGCTATTGTTACATTTCTTATTTCGCGGAAAGGCTGGCGGAACATGAAGTCTCCGAAATCACGTGCTACCTTGCTCGGGCTCGCGTTTGTAGTTCCTTTTTTTACGGTCGGGGCGTTCGTTTTAGATCTGTTCTTGGGTTTTGAGAGAGGGGAGTTTCCGCACTGGGCAGATTCAATGGGTATTCCCCTATCGGGATCTCCCTTTCTGCTCGTGATTTTACTTGTGTGGTCCGGTGCTCATTTAGCGTTCCTGAGTGGCACTTACATGCCCGCACCCTTATCTCAAGCGGCATCCAAAAAAGCAAACAAGTGGCTTCAGTTTATAGCTGCACTCACGGCAGTCCTGGTAGCCTTGTGTGCATCATTTGGCCAGTATTGGTATGCCATGCCGGGTATTGCTTCGCTTTACCTTTACCTTTCGTTGGCTGCGGCGCGTTGTGCGACCTCTGCCGCCGAACCCACCGCTCCAGAGGGGCGTGCTGCAAGCGGCGCGTCCCTGAGCTAGCACGTTATCAACCACTAGGAGTTAAACCATGAAAATCACCGTTGAAACCATCGTCAAAGCTCCCATCGTCAAAGTCTGGAGCGCCTACACAACACCCGACGACATCAAACAGTGGAATGCCGCTTCTGATGATTGGCACACCACCAAATCGGCTGTCGATTTGCGTGTGGGTGGGGCGTTTTCATCACGCATGGAGGCCAAAGACGGCAGCTTTGGCTTCGACTTTGCCGGTACATATACCAAGATCGTGCCTCACGAGTTAATTGAATATTCGTTCGGCGACCGTACTAGTACCGTCGAGTTTGTACCTGGTGCAAACGGCGTCACGGTGCGCGTCACTTTCGATGCTGAATCCGAAAATTCTGTCGAACAGCAGCGTCAGGGGTGGCAAGCTATTTTGAATAATTTTGCCAGGTATGTTGAAGCTCTGTAGTATGCGTGCAAGCCGCGCTGTGAATTAATTTTTTAACGATTTTTCGATCGACGAAAAATGCTGTATTGATTCACATTTGTTGCCGTTCTCAACCGCCTTTCGGTGCAGGTTTTACCCGCCCTACATGACTCGTCCTTTAATTTAACCGTAAATCCCCAGAAAACATGGAACTCCCTCAGCTAAACCCTTCCACCATCACATTACTGATCCTGCTGCCTTTGCTGGCCTGGCGTATCTATTCGCGTTTCAAGCGCATGGTCGGACGGCAGCGCTTGTCCAAGGTGCGCCCCTGGATCACACTCGCCATTTTCCCCGCGCTGATCTTGCTGCTGTGTGCCGCCACTTGGTCTCATCCTGAGCGGCTATGGCTAATGGCAGCCGGTCTCACATGTGGTGGCCTGCTTGGCGTCTTTGGCCTGCGCAAGACTAGCTTCGAGACTAGCCCACAAGGTCTGTTCTATACGCCGAATGCCCATCTGGGCATTGCGCTGACACTGCTGTTCGTGGCGCGCATCGCTTACCGCATGATCGAGGTGCTTGCGCTTGATCCACAGATACCTCGCGGCATGGGCGACTTTGCCCGCAGCCCGCTGACGCTGGGTGTTTTCGGATTGCTGGCCGGTTACTACATTGCCTACGCGATAGGCCTGCTACGCTGGCGTTATCGTGTCTTGGCGGCAAAGCGGCTTCGCGAATCCGAGCAGGTGGCTGCAATCGGCGCGGTGAGTTAATTCCTCAATGTTGTACCGATAAAATCTGCTAAATTTCTCAAGCGGTTCTCGGCACGGATTGCAGCCGCTCTGCTGTGCGTTCACAATTTTTAATTACTATTTTTAGGGAATGCGAATGTTTTTACCCGGTAAATCTGTCGCCAGCGAACAAAGTTGGATGCCGGAAATGTGTTCCATTACGCCTTTCAATGAGCGCCTTTCTGAGCTCGTTGCAAGCCTCGGTGTGAGTGGCGAACAACGAGAGTTCATCGGCGACTTTTCATCCACCCTGAACGACGTTTCAGACAGATTTACCGGCCATGTGATTTTGCACGAAGGAAGGCCCGCAGGATTCTTTATCATTGATCTCGACTATCCAGACCAGTACGATTTTGCAGATCAAGGTTCGATAGGCCTAAGATCATTTTTCATTGCTGGTCAGTATCAGGGAAAAGGGCTGGCCAAGCACGTGCTTCAGGAGTTAAGCCAATACCTGCGAACGCAAGGCATCGCGGCAGAAAAACTGTTCTTGACAGTCAATTGCCGTAACACTGCTGCCGCTTCGCTGTACCGAAAATGTGGCTTTCGTGATGACGGAAAGCTTTACTTGGGTGGCCAGCGTGGCCCCCAACACATCATGCAATTGCCAGTCACCTAAGGTTTCAACCTAGCCAATGCCGCTTCACGGCTAGGCTTGTGGTAGACCTGGGACAGCGCCATCCGCCGATCTCCGGATCGTAGAAGCTTGAAAATCCAGACTCAGCCATGTTGGGTGGGAATAAGCCGCACCGTGAATCAATTCCTCAATGATTTATTGATCAAATTTGAGCGCTGCATTCAATCAAATCTGCTAAAGTTCTCAAACCTCTTTTCGGCGCGGGATTTCACCCGCATTACATGGCTAAACGAGGTGCCAATTGCACGCTAAATGCACCTTGAAGGAGAACTAAATGACCGCCAATGATATCGTTGCCGAGCTCACGCTGCTGGCTAATGTGCAAATCAAGAAAACCTGGATGGCGCATGGCGCCCAGGAACCTTGCCTCGGCGTAAAAATCGAGGATATGAAGAAGATCAAGAAGCGCGTCAAGCTCGATTACCAGCTTGCTCTGGATCTTTACGACACCGGCATCGCCGACGCGATGTACCTGGCCGGATTGATCGCGGACGACGCCAAGATGAGTAAGGCAGATTTACAAAAATGGGTCGAGGCTGCCAGCTGCGGCTGGGTTGCTGAATATACCGTTCCGTGGGTGGCGTCTGCCAGCCCGCATGGCCGGGAGATGGCCTTGAAGTGGATGGCATCCAAGGATGCAAGCATAGCGGCAGCGGGGTGGCAGACCTACAGCAGCCTGGTCGCCATTACAGCGGATGAACAGCTCGATCTGGCCGAGATAGAGTCTCTGCTGCAGCGCGTGGCAGCGTCTATCGGCCAGCAACCGAATCGCGTCAAATACGTGATGAATAATTTCGTCATCGCAGTCGCCTGTCATGTCCTGCCTCTGCACCAGTTTGCTGTAGATACAGCCAACGCTATCGGCAAAGTTGCGGTCGACTTGGTTGGGGCGTGCAAGATTCCGTTCGCGCCCGATTACATCAAAAAATTCCAAGCACGCAGCGAGATCGGCAAGAAGCGCAAGTCGCCTAAGTGTTGATCTGCTTGCACCCGCCCATGGCTTTACTCTTTACCATACTCTTTATCTTACTCTTGCTTCACGATCCCATTGCCGGGTTTTCGCCGTCATTTTGTCCGAGGAATTGTCGCCTTCTTTGTTCATGGTGAAGCTCTCCAAACTATGCTTATCTATCTATTTTGTGACAATTTAGTCGCTATGAAAAACGTGAAATTGTAGGTTGGGCTAGCGTCTTTTCAGCCCAACACGCACACAAATCACGCATAAATTGGGGCGAATGTGCGCATGAATTGTTGGACAGATAAGGCTTTTGCCCAAGCTACCCTCTAAATTTACTAAGCTTGCGGAAAATAGGTTTTTCATTCGCTTCCTTCAAATAAGGCTGTCGTCTTTGTAGCTACCGACTGAGGCTTGTATGACCTCTTGTGCTATGGCAGTTTCTTGCTCGGTATTGGTTTGCGCGACAAGCACAAATTGCCCGTTGGCGATCGCGTCACTGATCAGTGTCGATAACCAGCCTTGTTTCTTTTCGCTTGCTTCGTTGTCGCTTGCTAAGATATCGCCATCTTCTTTTTTCATCGCGCCAGCGGCAGCACCGATCAAACCGCCAAGGCTGGCACCCCAGCCCATCATGACGAGCGGCGCGATCAAGGGACTGGCAATGAACAAACTGACGTTGCCCGCAACCAGCGCCACCTCCGCCAAGGCCCCCAAACCTGTGCCAACTGCGGTGCCGATGCTGCCATCGACCAAAATCTCTTTCAAAGATGCGTCACCGCCTGCCTCGGGTGGTGCCTGATGGGGCGTGGAGGCTGCTGGCGGCGCTGCGCTCTGGCTGGTGTCGAATATTTGTAATTGCGCGCGCGCCAGCCCGCTCGATACAAGGATGGCGAGCGTTGCTTCTGCATCATTGCGCTGTGCAAAAAAGCCCGATACGTGGTGACGATGAATGTCCATGTTGTTCTCTTTTATCTTTTTTATATTGCCTTTGGCTCGACTGAAATCATCAAGGGCGGTGTTGTGTGAGGTCTTGAGCGAAGGTGCTTGAGGTTTGAATTACTTGGGTCTTGGCCGTGTTAAATGTGCTTGCGTTGTCTGCAAACGTCCGGCACGTAATTCGACCACTGCCTTGGCGACGGCGCGTGCCACGTTGCGCGCCTCTTCCTGTATTGCACTATCCTTATCCAGCGCATCGTGGCTGCTGGCATAAGCTTCGTAATAACCGATATAGCGACCAAGCAGCGCCAGCGTACCCGCGTCGATAAAGCCCATCCAATCTAGCCAGTCAGACAGCGCTCGTCGTGCCTCATCAACACCGGCCACGTCGCCGTGTACGATCAAGCCATAGGCACGCCCCGCCAGATGCTGCGGATACGGCCAGCCTGCCATTTCCAACTCCTTGGCCTTGGCAGCCTTTTTGCCTGAAGTTGAAGTTGGATCGGGGTTGCCGCCATCGGCGCATACCAGACGGTCTATCATGAGTTTTAAGGGACTCGGGCTTTGGTACCAATACACCGGGGTGACAATAATCACCGCATGCGCGGCAGTCCAGCGTTCGTAAATTTCCGCCATCCAGTCATTGGTTTGATTCAAGGCATGATTGGGGTAACAACTGCAAGGCCAATGGCACAAGGGCATCGCGGTTGAGGCGCAGCCTTTGCAGGGGTGAATGTTGCGGCCGTATTCCGAGCTGAGTAAACTCAGATCGAGTACGTCAGGCACGACGCCAGCTTGCTCCAAGTTTTCTTTGGCGATTTGCAGTAGCCGGAAACTCTTCGACATTTCGCCAGGGCACGTGCCGTCATTTCGTGCTGAACCGCAAATGAGTAATACTTTGCTTGGAGTAGATGGTTCAGCCCAAAGCAATTGCGCTTCTGCCAGACGTTGTTTGGTGGCGATCCATTCAGTTGATAATTCGTAATTCGGGTCGGCATAGCCGATGCCGGCTTTCTGCGTGAACGGTGCTTTGCGTCCTTCATCGTAGGCCTGCCAGGCGATCTCTTCCAGTCTGGCAATTGAGTCTTCTTCAGCCGCAAATGCAGGATCAATAAAGCTAGCGCGATATCGCTGACCAAACTCTATCCGTGTCAGTTGATTTTGTGCCTGACCAGTGCGTATCCATATCGGCTTAGCCTCGATAGGCGCATCGACTAATGCCGCGGAAGAAATGCCATTCATGGAAAACTCCTTCGATGAATCATTGATAAGCTCAGAAACTAGTAATGCATGTCTGATCATGTCAGCCTATGAGAAAACGCAAGAATGTTCTGTGCGCTTCCTAACATATGACAAAAGGAAGTTACGTAGGGTGCGCCACACGCACTATTGCCATGCTCACTATAATTAATAATAGTGATGTCTACAAATATTGTAATAATCGAGACATTACACTATTATTGGACTATGAAACCTATTTCCACTCAATGGCTGCTTTTCATTGTTAGCCTGCCGACCATTAGCGGCACTGCGCGCATGCGTATCTGGCGTTCGCTCAAATCTTTGGGCTGCGCTGCACTGCGCGACGGCGCCTATTTATTGCCAGATAGAACTGAGCAAAAACAGGCATTAATTGATTTATCCGAAGAAACTGTGCGCGAGGGCGGGGTGGCTTGGCTACTCACGGTGCAGCCACAATCCGATGCCGAGAGCGCGACTTATCTGGCCTTGTTTGATCGCGGCAACGACTATGTAGAGTGGCAAAAAAACCTGGCAGAGACACGGAAGTCACTCGCTGATGCATTGCCTGTCGATATCACTAAGGCTTTGCGTAAATTCCGGCGTGACTACGATGTGATTTGTTCCATCGATTACTTTCCAAACGAGGCCAGCGCACAAGCGCAAGCTGCATGGATGGATTTTGTGCAATTGGCCGACAGCATACTTTCGCCGGGCGAGCCGCATGCGGTGAGCGCAGCGATTACATTGCTGGATCAAAATCAGTATCAGGGACGCACCTGGGCGACGCGCAAAGGTCTGTGGGTCGACCGGGTGGCTAGCGCTTGGCTGATTCGCCACTTCATCGACCGCGAGGCACGCTTCCTGTGGCTGGAGTCCGTTACCGCTTGCCCACCGGATGCGCTTGGCTTTGATTTTGACGGTGCGAGCTTCACGCATATCGGTGAGCGCGTCAGCTTTGAGGTCTTGCTGGCCAGCTTCGGGCTTGAGTCAGATCGCGGCCTGCTGCGGCTAGCCGCGATGGTGCATGTGCTGGATGTCGGTGAAGGGTTTGTGCCGGAGGCAAGCGGCTTCGAAGCCATGCTGGCCGGAGCGCGCCAGCGCGCACAGGATGACGATCACCTGCTGGCGGCCGTCAGCATTGTCCTCGATGCGCTGTATCTCCATTTTTCCAACGACTCTCCAACTCAATATAAAAATAAGGAGAAATCATGAGCACTGCTGCACAAGCGACACCAACGCCAAGTTATACGCTGTGGCAAATGCTGTTGTATATGCTGCGCCTGGGGGCGCTGGGATTTGGCGGGCCGGTGGCCTTGGTCGGCTACATGCACCGCGATCTGGTCGAGCATCGGCAATGGATCAGTGAAGAAGATTACAAAGAAGGGCTGGCGTTGGCACAGCTGGCACCTGGCCCGATGGCGGCGCAACTCGGCATCTATCTCGGCTACGTGCATTACCGAATCCTCGGCGCGACGCTGGCGGGTCTGGCCTTCGTCATGCCTTCGTTTTTGATGGTGATTGCACTGGGTTGGGCATACGTGCGCTTCGGCGGTCTATCCTGGATGCAAGCGGTGTTTTATGGCGTCGGTGCGGCAGTGATTGGCATCATCACCATGAGCGCTAAAAAGCTCACGCAGAAGAGCGTAGCCAAAGACAAATTACTTTGGGCCATTTACTTGCTGCTGGCGGTCGTTACAGTCGTCACAGAATCTGAAATTGCCTGGCTGTTTATCGCATCCGGCGTACTTGTCTGGCTCTTGCGCGCGCCACCGAAGTGGCTAGGCAGAGGAGACATGAATTCGCTGGCGATCACGCAATTACCGGTTGCCGGCAGCCTGTTCGGGACGCTGGATATTTCGCTACTGACCCAGATCGCTATCTTCTTCACCAAAGCCGGTGCCTTCGTTTTTGGTTCTGGCCTCGCCATCGTTCCCTTCCTGTATGGCGGTGTCGTCACGGAACATCACTGGCTCAACGACAAGCAGTTTGTCGACGCGGTTGCCGTCGCGATGATTACACCTGGCCCGGTGGTCATTACGGTTGGCTTCATCGGCTATCTGGTGGCGGGCTTGCCCGGTGCTTGTGTGGCTGCGTTGGCGACGTTTTTGCCGTGCTATTTATTTACCGTTATTCCCGCACCGTATTTCAAGAAGTACGGCAAAGTTCCTGGCGTGATTGCCTTTGTTGATGGGATTACGGCTGCGGCAATCGGAGCGATTACCGGCTCGGTAATCGTCATCGCCAAGCGCTCTATCATCGATATTCCTACCGCCTGTATCGCGCTCGTCACCATCGCCTTATTTTGGAAATTCAAGAAGTTACAAGAACCCGTGGTAGTCGCTGCTGCCGCCGCATTGGGCTTAATTATTTATCCCTTGGTCCACACTTAAGTGGAGTAGGGCGATATTTTTATAGGAGAGCATCATGAAATGGATTACCCGTGAACGCCCTAAGATCGACCGCATTGCTTGCCCGTGGCTGATCGCCAAGTTCATCGATAACGAGCCTGAATTTTTGTATGTGCCTGCTCGTGATGTGCTGCAAATTGCAGAAGAAACTGGCGCTATTCCTTACGACGTGCCGGACGTGGAATTGACGCACGTTGGCGAGCTCTGCAGTTTTGATGCCTTCATAAAAAAATACGAGTTGACTGATCCGGCCTTGCAACAACTGGCCGTGATCGTGCGCGGCGCCGACACCTCGCGGCTGGATCTAAGCCCGCAATCGGCCGGCTTATACGCATTGTCTCTGGGTCTATCGCAGAGCTTTAGCGATGACCATGAAATGTTGAAGCATGGAATGGTAATGTATGACGCGCTGTATGCGTGGTGCCAACACTGTCAGGCAGAAACGCATAACTGGCCACCGAAATACTAGAGATTTTATTCATCCACGAAAATCAGCTTGTTCACTTTAGCCTCAGGTAGGGTGCGCCATGCGCACCGCTTGAATTGGATTAAAAACGGTGCGCATG
>JAZJYB010000025.1:0-2592 GCA_040390685.1 Pseudomonadota bacterium
CTAAGCCGCTTGCAAGCGGCGCGGTGGATAGTGTTGGGATGGGGGTCGAATGCTTGAATTATCGGTGCCTAAATTTTGACTGTTCTGACCAAAATACCGTAATACTTGCTCGACCGCCGCACCCCCATCCTAGCCTTCCCCCTCAAAAGGGGAAGGGACTTGATTCGGCAATTTTAAATTCTTTGGGTATCTTCATGCGTCGGCAATCATGATGGTTTTGACTTCGCTTTTGACTTTGAATTCCGCTTGAGGCGCTGCCATTTGTGCAGAGCAGAAAATGGATTAGAAAGCTTCGCTGTTTGAGCGTAGCGAGTTTCGAAGCTTTCCCATTTTTTGACCTGCACAAATGGGCACCCGAAGGGCAGCGAATGCGGTCGCCTTTCTTTTGCTTACTTATTCTTTGGCGAAGCAAAGAAAAGTAAGTGGCAGTCGGGCCACTCCCGACCGGCTATCTCAAAAAACATCAAGCGGAACGTGCCATACAATTAGCCCGAATATAATCCAAATGCGACGGCATAGCATCCACACACTTGCGTATCACCATCTGCGTATTCTGTAAAAATCCGGCGATGTCTTCTTTAGAACGTTGATCGACCACAGGGTTATAGCCGCGAGGACGCATACCTTGTCCGTGCATCACCTGCAGCCAGCTGTCTTCAGGGAAGAGTTCTTCATTCTCACGCAAGATGCGGCCGTGACTGGCGAATAAATTCAGCTTTGCCTGCAGACTTTCTGGCACTTCCATTTGCTGACAATAACGCCAGAAGGCTGAATCATCCCTGGCATTGACTTTGTAATGCAGGATCAGGAAATCGCGTATCTGATCATATTCTTTTTCGCACAGGCGATTGTAGGTGTCGATATCGACTTGATCAAAACCACGGTCTGGGAAGAAGCTCAACAAGCGCATCAAACCGGTTTTTACCAGGTGGATGCTGGTCGATTCCAATGGCTCCATGAAACCACCAGAGAGCCCTATTGCGACACAGTTTTTATTCCATGCCTTCTTGCGCCTGCCAGTGGTAAATTTGATCTCGCGTGGCTCGGCTAAAGCCTTGCCATCGAGATTATTCATCAGGATAGCTTGCGCCTCATCAGCGCTCATATACTTGCTGGAAAATACGTGGCCATTGCCGGTGCGATGCTGCAATGGGATGCGCCATTGCCAGCCAGCCGCATGTGCCGTCGAGCGGGTTAGCGCGCGCATATCCTGGCTAGCTTCGCATGGTACGGCTATGGCATGATTGCAGGGTAGCCAGTGGCTCCAGTCTTCATAGCCGGTCTGCAAAGCCTTCTCTATCAGCAAGCCAACCATACCGGAACAATCAATGAAAAAATCGCCATGGATCTTCTCTCCATTTTCCATCACGATTGCATCGATGAAGCCATCTGCATCACGCAACAGCGTATCGACTATGCGACCTTCGGTGCGCTTGACGCCGCGCTTTTCACTGTAGGTACGCAAAAATTTGGCATACAGGCCGGCATCAAAATGATAGGCATACGATAAATCTGACAGCGGCGAATTCGGCAGATCTGGCCTGCCTATGCTGAACTTGCCGAGTTGACTAGCAACGGTATTGATCGAATACGGATCGAGCCCGCCGACCGCACCTTGCTGGTTTAGCTTCAACCAGTAGTGAAAGAAATTAGCGGTCGGCTGATCACGCCCGACCGAACCAAATCCATGGAAATAGTTATCGCCGTGCTTACCCCAGTTGTGAAATTCTATGCCCAGCTTAAACGTGCCTTGCGTGGCGCGGAGAAATTCATTTTCATCGATACCCAGATGCATATTGAAATTGCGTATGCTTGGTATGGTCGCCTCACCGACGCCTATAGTCGAGATCTGGTCTGACTCCACCAGGCGGTAGTTATATCCGACCGGCAGCAACTCTGACAAGGCCGCGGCAGCCATCCAGCCTGAAGTTCCGCCACCGACGATGACTACGTTCTTGATTTTATTTTCATTCATTCTTCATCTCTCCATAGCTATTCTGTGAATCTGCTGAATTATCGCACTCGTAATTTCAGTCGCGCGAAAAAACAAAAAACCGATGCAATCCGCCCCCATGGCCAGACTGCATCGGTTCACTAGCTCAACATTAACAACGTCAAGCCAAGCCCACCTCTATCAATAGTTAAAACCAACCCGGACACCGAACATACGTGGCTCAACCGGAGCGGCGTTCATCTGCCCGCCGATAGAACTTCCGCGCCAGTACACTGCTTTGCTATCCGCCAGATTGCGTACATACACTTCGGCGTGCCATGCATCATCAGGTGAATCGAGTCTCATCGATGCATCGAATAGTGAATAGGCTTTTTGGAAGCGTCCGATATGTTCGAACTCATCATTGCGAACATCAAAATAAGCCTTATCGCGCCAGTTCATCTTGACGTACGGTGTCAAGCTATAACCACTATCGAGATCAAATTTCTGAGAGAAATTCAACATGAAAGTACGCTTCGGTGCATTCGGCAAACTGTTATTCGTGACATCGTAGAGACGCTTGCCGTTATCCGGACCGACCCCTGTAAATACCGGTGCGCAAGGTGTTTGATGTAATTCAACCCGTGCATCGCAGTTGT
>JAZJYB010000026.1:0-4159 GCA_040390685.1 Pseudomonadota bacterium
CGTTTTACTTGTTCTTCGACTTCCATTCTTTTTTGCAAGGCGAAGGCAATCTCTTGTTGTTTGGCAGTCTCTTCTAATTGTTTTTCTGCTTGCTGTTTTTGCCGCTCTTCTTCCAACTTTTTCGCTAATATTTGTTTCTCAATTGCTTGTGCAGCGGCTACTGCATCGAGCTCGCGTTTTTTTTGTTCGGCTTGTTTTTGCGCTAGCTGAGCTGCCAACTTGCTGGCCTGCTTGAGTAAAATTTCAGCTTTCTCTTTTTCGTTTTTTTCTTTTTCAGCATTTTCTTTTTCTATTTCTTTTGCGATTTCCAGCTCGACTGACTTGGCCAATTCTTCTTCCGACAGCTCTGTTTGATCAAAGGTTTCCGCTGCAGTCTGTTTGGCATTTTCTTTGGTGCTTTGATTCGCGTTACTCTTGCGTATTGGCTCTTGCGGATCAGGTACAGGCACGACAAAATTATCATCCCGTAGTTGATCCTGTGCGATGACGCGTGTAGCCGTATCTGGCAGATTAACTGCCGGCCGGGCCAACCTGTTTGTTGGCGGCGCGGGTAATGCAATCGGTTTTTGTTTAGCCGTTATTATTTTCTTCTGAACCGGTTTAGGCTTACTCGCAACCACTGCATCCAGTACGCGAATCCCGGTTTCCGCAACAATCGCGGGCTTGGCTTTTACTGGTAGCGGGATAACTAAAGGTGGCGTGGGTGCTGCGGTTGCAAGAGCTGGCACAACAGGCACTGCGGGCAATGCCGCCTGCGGTGTATTGACGATCCGGATTGTCATAGTCTGCACATTGGCACGACGCTCTTTCCATGGCAATTCCAGACTCGGCAAACCTAGCCCGGGAATGCCAAATTGCATAGATAACACCAAGGCATGAACAAGCATAGAAAGCAGCAAGCCACCGAGCAGTCGTCTATTGACCGGATCGGAGAAAGTCGCCTTATTTATTCCTATGAAAACACGCATGCAGATACTGTTAATTGACGGGATACTATCTGCGTGCATTATCGCATGGTGCTGAAGAAAGCTTTTCTATCTCGGCGCGAACATTGTAGAATCAGCGTTGAACTATCCATTGACGATGGTGCTAAAACAAAGGACTAAAATGACTATGGTTGAAAAAACAAATGATGCGATTGACATTAAAGTACTCGCCTTCGATGTGTTCGGCACCGTAGTTGATTGGCATGGCAGCATAGTTCGCGAGGTCGATGCAATGAATTTGTCAGTTGATGCTGATCGCTTCGCATTGGCATGGCGCGCCGGTTATGTTCCGGCGATGCAAAAAGTAATGGCTGGTGAACTAGGCTGGACCAGGCTTGATGATTTGCACCGCATCATACTCAACAAGTTACTCGCTGAGTTTAAGGTCAAACACCTCAAAGAATCACAAAAAATCGAACTCAATCACATCTGGCACCGGCTTGATGCCTGGCCAGATACGGTGCACGGCCTACAACGCCTGAAAAAACGTTTTACGATTTGCACACTATCGAATGGCAATCTTGGGCTACTCAGCGATTTATCCAAGCATGCAGCATTGCCATGGGACTGCATCCTCTCCGCAGAAATTTTCAAAAAATACAAACCTGCACCAGAAACATATTTGGGTGTCGCCAAGATTTTTGATGTCTATCCTGATCAAGTCATGTTGGTCGCCGCACATCAAAGCGACCTGGATGCAGCGGCACTATGTGGCTTACAAACCGCGTATATACAACGTCCATTGGAATATGGCGACAGTCAGAAAAAAGAAAGTGTTGAACACCCCGGTAATACCTTCAATGCCAAGGACATCATGCATCTGGCGGATTTACTTGGCTGCGAATAAAAATCGCTAGCCAAATTTGCTAGCGCCACTCGTCGAATTGATCACGATAAGTTCGGCTCAATGTCAGGCGTGTTCCGTCACGCATGAAGACAGTCAAATCACCTCCGGTCCATGGCTGCAGGTCGCGGACGAAATCGAGATTAATGATGGTCGAACGATGTATGCGTTTAAATAACATGTGATCAAGGCGAGCGAGGACTCCCGACATCGTATGGCGCAACATGTGGGAAGCGCCATCGACGTGCAGGCGCACATAATTTCCCTCGGCGACTATCCATTGAATTTCACAGCTCTTCACCATCAGCCAGCGCTCGCCACTTTTCACCAGAAAGCGATCAGGTTTTAATTGCGTCGTATCGAGTTCTGCCAGTAGGGATTTGAATCCCCCTTCTTCCCTGGTGAGCACGTTGGGCCGCTCACGCACCCAAGCCAAGGCGCGCTTAAAGCGCTCGCGGTCAAATGGTTTTAAAAGATAATCTATGGCATGTACCTCAAATGCCTTGACCGCATGCGCGTCAAACGCGGTGACAAACAGCGTAGCTGGCATATGCTCTGCACCGATGGCCTCAATCACGCCAAAGCCGTCTAATAGTGGCATCTGGATATCGAGAAAAACCAAGTCCGGATGCAATGACTCGATCAAAGTCACCGCCTCCACACCATTGCTCGCTTCTCCGATGATTTCAAAGCCAACTTCGTCTGCAATCAGCTGGCGGAGTCGCTGCCGTGCCAGCGCTTCGTCGTCTACGATCAATGTCCGGATAGTCATCTTGATGCCCCCGCGCGCGTATAGGGGATGCGCACCAGCGCCCGCGTGCCAAGCCCGGCAATATGATCAAGAGTAAAGCTGTGACGATCTTGATACAGCAATTGCAGTCGCGCCGCGGTGTTATGCGTTCCGATCCCGCTACGCGGCGTCGCGCTCACGCCTTTTCCATTATCAAGCACCTCCAAAATTAAGCTATCGTCTTCGTGTCTGACACGGATAGCGATAGTCGACAGTTGCATGTTATTTGTGACCCCATGTTTGATCGCATTTTCCACCAATGGCTGCAACAAAAATGCCGGCACCAGTGCATCCATGCACGACGTTGGCACATCTTTACTCACTTGCAAGCGATCTTGAAATCGTATCGCCTCGATACTCAGATAGGCATCAATGATAGACATTTCCTGACTCAGTGGAATTTCCTGGCTGGCGCCCGATTCCAGCGTCATACGTAACAGATCGGCCAGGCGCGAGAGCATTCTGTCTGCGCTCTCTGCATCACTATGTATCAGCGCGGAAATGGAATTTAAGGTATTGAAAAGAAAATGCGGTTGCAATTGCATCTGCAAGGCCGCGTTTTGCGCCTGCGCCAAACGGCTTTCAAGCTGAATCGCCTCGAGCTCCCGTTTCCTGTATTTTTCGAAGATACACATGCCGTGATAACCACCTAACACGGCCCACATAAAGAGTAAGCTAATGTGAAAATACAGGGAGAAATAACGCCGGTAGGCGGCAGCAGGATTCGCCATTGCCTTCGAGAGCATCATGGCATCGACAAACATCAGGGAAATAAGCCACAGCAGCCACAAACCCAAGGCTGCGATAACCACGCTGCCAACCAGCTCGATCGCCCAGTTCCTGCGCTCAGCCCAATTAAACTGCACTAGAGGCCAACGGCGGGCGATTGCCATCACCCCTAAACCAGCCACGCCCCAGGTAAAGTTCTGCAACAGATTCATCGGCAACAAGCGGGCAATAAATTGCGCGTTCGGGAACATCATCAGATCCATCGTGGCCATATACACGCCCAACAGCATCCAAACTGTCCAATACACTAGCCAATGACGGTAACGCTCGCTCATGAGTATGCCCCGATCAAATATTTGCATCTATCCTACCCGCCCCAGCCCCTGTCCTAAGCTTTGGTCATCATAAACTTGGCAAACAAAAATGTCACGCCAGCCTGACGCTGGCGCGCGCTTGATTTGTCCGTGGCGACACCTTCAAGATAGCGCGCAAGCTATAAGAGAAAATCAATTTGTGTTCACGCGTGCATAGTTGTGACGAACCGTCACGCAATGCCGCCAAATGTTTGGCGGCAGATTGCAACTGGCTGTCGGGGAGTTCGGCTTACGATAGGGATTCATTCTTATCAAGAAGTTCCGCAAGCATCGCTTGTATTTTCGGCTCGGGTTTCCAATAATTTGGCCCCTTCATGACTTTGCCACGCTCGTCATAAATAGGTAGGCCATCCGCACCCAATTTTGAAAAATTCGATTGCATGATGATTGCCAGCACCTGATCCAAAGGCAAACCAAATTTAGCCATTTCTGATGC
>JAZJYB010000027.1:0-10414 GCA_040390685.1 Pseudomonadota bacterium
GATCAGGAATTCATGCTTCTCGCCGTCCATGTCGGTGATTTCCAGACGCTGCTTACCTTTGGTCTCTTTACCAAAGGCAACCGTACCTGTGACTTCAGCCAACATACCAGCATCTTTTGGCGAACGTGCTTCAAACAACTCAGCAACGCGTGGCAGACCACCGGTAATATCACGAGTCTTTTGTGATTCTGTCGGGATACGCGCCAAGACTTCACCGACATTAACTTGCTGACCGTCTTTAACGGTAATCAGCGCGCCAACCTGGAAGCCAATCGTTACTGCGTGTTCTGTGCCAGAAATTTTCACTTCTTCGCCGACTTCGCTCAACAATTTAACTTGTGGACGCAGAGTCTTGGTCACAGAACCGCGACGCTTGGCATCGATCGCAACCAGCGTAGACAAACCAGTCACATCATCAACCTGCTTGGCAACGGTAACGCCTTCTTCAACGTTTTCAAACTTAACCTTACCGGCGTATTCAGTGATGATAGGACGTGTCAACGGATCCCAAGTCGCCAAGTCAGTACCGGCCTTGATTACCATACCGTCTTTAACGATCAGCGTCGCACCGTAAGGTACTTTGTGACGCTCGCGCTCACGACCATGATCATCCGTGATCAGGACTTCACCGGAACGGGAAATCACGATCTGCGCGCCCTTGTTATTCGTCACGTAACGCATGGTTGCCGTGAAGCGGATAGTACCGTTGGACTTGGCTTCAACTGAAGAGGCAACTGCTGCACGGGATGCGGCACCACCGATGTGGAAAGTACGCATCGTCAACTGTGTCCCTGGCTCACCGATCGACTGGGCGGCGATAACACCGACTGCTTCACCCGCATTGACCATAGTACCGCGACCAAGATCACGGCCATAACACATAGCGCACAAACCATAGCGTGTGTCGCATGTCAAAGGCGTACGCACTTTAACTTCATCAACGCCCAGACGTTCGATTTCTTCAACCGCTGTTTCATCGAGCAAAGTACCGGCATCGTACAGATTGCCCTGTGTCTCTGGATTGACGATGTCATTAGCTGCTACGCGACCCAAGATCAATTCACGCAAAGGCACTTGAACTTCACCGCCTTCAACGATGGCTTTCATGACGGCACCGTTCGCTGTACCGCAATCGTCTTCGATCACAACCAGATCTTGTGTAACGTCCACCAGACGGCGTGTCAGGTAACCTGAGTTCGCTGTCTTCAATGCAGTATCGGCCAGACCTTTACGTGCACCGTGAGTAGAAATAAAGTACTGAAGAACGTTCAGGCCTTCGCGGAAGTTCGCGGTAATCGGTGTCTCGATAATCGAACCATCCGGCTTAGCCATCAGACCACGCATACCTGCCAGCTGACGAATCTGTGCTGCAGAACCGCGCGCACCGGAGTCAGCCATCATGTAAATCGCGTTAAACGATTCTTGTGTACCGTGAGTTCCATCGCGACGGATAACGTCTTCAACTTTGAGCTGATCCATCATGGCCTTACCGACGTCATCACCGGTCTTGCCCCAGATATCCACAACCTTGTTGTAACGCTCGCCGGCTGTCACCAGACCGGAAGCATATTGCTGTTCGATCTGTTTAACTTCATGTTCAGCAGACGCCAACAGAGTGACTTTTTGTGGCGGTACCAACATATCATCGATACAGATCGAGATACCGGCACGTGTCGCCAAACGGAAACCCATTTGCATCAGTTGATCGGCAAACACCACCGTAGCGCGCAAGCCGCACTTACGGAAAGAGGTATCGATCAGCTTAGAAATTTCTTTCTTTTTCAGTGAACGGTTCAGTACTGAGAACGGCAAGCCTTTAGGCAAAATCTCAGACAAAATCGCACGGCCGACTGTGGTTTCGTAACGGGTGACTGTCTTGACGAATTCACCGGTTTCCAGATTTTTTGGATACTCGGTGATACGCACAGTAATGCGTGTCATCAGTTCGACTTCCTTGTTGTCCCAAGCGCGGATCGCTTCAGAGACATCAGGGAACATCATGCCCTCGCCCTTGCCGTTGATTTTTTCACGGGAAGCGTAGTACAGACCCAACACGATATCTTGTGAAGGAACGATAGACGGTTCGCCGTTGGACGGGAACAGGATATTGTTCGATGCCAGCATCAAGGTGCGCGCTTCCATCTGTGCTTCCACAGACAAAGGAACGTGCACCGCCATTTGATCGCCGTCGAAGTCGGCGTTGAATGCGGCGCAGACCAGTGGATGCAACTGGATCGCTTTACCTTCGATCAGGACCGGCTCAAACGCCTGGATACCTAAACGGTGCAAAGTAGGCGCACGGTTCAACATGATCGGATGTTCGCGGATGACTTCTTCCAGGATATCCCAAACCACAGGTTCTTGAATCTCAACCAGTTTTTTCGCAGCCTTGATGGTTGTTGCCAGGCCCATCAATTCGAGTTTATTGAAAATGAATGGCTTGAAGAGTTCCAAGGCCATCAATTTTGGCAAACCGCACTGATGCAGTTTCAGCTGTGGACCAACCACGATCACTGAACGACCGGAGTAATCGACGCGCTTACCCAACAAGTTTTGACGGAAACGGCCGCCCTTACCTTTGATCATCTCTGCCAGAGATTTCAACGGACGCTTGTTGGCGCCTGTCATTGCCTTACCGCGACGACCATTGTCTAACAAGGAATCGACCGCTTCTTGCAACATACGCTTTTCATTACGCGTAATGATTTCTGGTGCGCGCAATTCCATCAGGCGCTTCAGACGATTATTACGGTTGATGACGCGGCGATACAAATCGTTCAGATCGGAAGTCGCGAAACGGCCGCCATCCAAAGGCACCAATGGGCGCAACTCCGGCGGCAACACTGGCAACACTTCCATGATCATCCAGTCTGGCTTAATGCCAGAACGTTGGAACGCTTCCAGGACTTTCAGACGCTTGGAGTATTTCTTGATCTTGGCTTCAGATTTTGATTCTTTGAGTTCTACGCGCAAAGTTTCAGCATCGCGGTCGATATCAATCGAACGCAACAATTCACGGATACCTTCGGCGCCCATGAACGCGGTGAATTCGTCACCATGCTCTTCGTACTTTGCTGCGAAATCATCTTCAGACATGATCTGGCATTTTTTCAAAGGCGTCATACCTGGATCGGTCACAACGTAGGCTTCAAAATACAAGACGCGTTCGATATCGCGCAGTGTCATATCCAAGACCATACCGAGACGGGATGGCAGGGATTTCAGGAACCAGATATGTGCAGTCGGCGAAGCCAACTCGATATGGCCCATGCGTTCACGACGCACTTTAGCCAGAGTCACTTCAACGCCACATTTTTCGCAGATAACACCACGGTGCTTCAGGCGTTTGTACTTACCGCACAGGCATTCGTAATCTTTAATTGGGCCAAAAATTTTTGCGCAAAACAAGCCATCGCGTTCAGGCTTGAAAGTACGGTAGTTGATGGTTTCTGGCTTTTTAACTTCGCCATACGACCATGAACGGATTTTTTCTGGGGATGCGAGACCAATTTTGATCGCGTCGAATTGTTCATTGGGCTGAACTTGCTTGAATAGATCGAGCAGGGCTTTCATGAAATCACTCCTGTGAGGCAAAACACTTTTTAGCTAAATGGCGCTAGCAAAATAATTTCTTGTCTGACCCTGTTCGCAGCAGCGGGAGAGCCTGGGTGATTTCGATCACGCAAGTTCCGCTGATACCGGGTACAAAAAACGACTTTACCGGCTACCACCTGAATGACCAACGCCCGAAATGAATTCGGGCGGTGGTTTTTACTACTAAACGACTTTCTTTACTAGTTACGTTCTAGATCGATATCGATACCCAGTGAGCGTATCTCTTTAACCAACACGTTAAAGGATTCCGGCATACCGGCTTCAATCACGTGATCGCCCTTGACCAGATTTTCGTACACTTTAGTACGTCCATTGACGTCATCTGACTTCACTGTCAACATCTCTTGCAAGACGTAAGACGCGCCGTACGCTTCCAGTGCCCAAACTTCCATCTCACCGAAACGCTGACCACCAAATTGCGCTTTACCGCCGAGTGGTTGCTGCGTCACGAGAGAGTAAGGACCAGTCGAACGTGCATGCATCTTGTCATCGACCAGATGGTGCAATTTCAAGACGTGCATGTAACCGACAGTGACATTGCGCTCAAACGACTCACCGGTGCGACCATCATACAAAGTCACCTGGTTCTTCGAAGGCGTCATACCCAACTGCTTGGCAATCGCATCTGGATAAGCCAGATCCAACATACGACGAATTTCACCTTCATCTGCGCCGTCAAAAACTGGCGTTGCGAACGGCACACCGTTCTTCAGATTGGATGTCAATTCGAGAATGTCAGTGTCGGACAAACCATCGATATCTTCTGTCTTGCCAGATTCGTTATAGATCTGCTTCAGGAAGCCGCGCAACTCTTCGATCTTGACTTTAGCTTTCAGCATTTCGCCGATACGCAAGCCCAGACCTTTTGCCGCCCAACCCAAATGCACTTCCAGAATCTGACCAACGTTCATCCGTGAAGGAACGCCCAATGGATTCAAGACGATGTCAGCTGGCGTACCATCTGCCATGTAAGGCATATCTTCAACCGGAACAATACGTGAAACCACACCCTTGTTACCGTGACGACCCGCCATCTTGTCACCAGGTTGCAAGCGGCGCTTAACAGCCAGGTAAACCTTGACCATTTTTTGTACGCCAGGTGGCAACTCATCGCCTTGTGTCAACTTGGTACGCTTCTCTTCAAACGCCAGATCAAACTGGTGACGTTTTTCAGCGATAGAATCCTTGATCGCTTCCAGAGATTTTGCCGCATCATCGTCAGCCGGACGAATATCGAACCAGTGGTATTTATCCAGATCAGCCAAATATTCTTTAGTGATCTTGCTACCCTTAGCCAATTTAGCCGGGCCACCATTGGCGACCTTGCCGACCAACATACGCTCAAGACGCTCAAATGCATCGCCTTCAACAATACGCAACTGATCGTTCAAATCCAGACGATAGCGTTTCAGCTCGTCATCTGTAATCTGTTGTGCACGTTTGTCGCGCACGATACCTTCACGTGTGAAGACTTGAACGTCAATGACAGTACCGACCATGCCAGAAGGCACGCGCAGGGAAGTGTCTTTTACGTCAGAAGCTTTTTCACCGAAAATCGCACGCAGCAGTTTTTCTTCTGGTGTCAGTTGGGTTTCGCCTTTTGGCGTTACCTTACCAACCAGCGTATCGCCAGCAGTCACTTCAGCACCGATGTAGACGATACCAGCTTCGTCCAGACGGGCTAATTGATTTTCAGCCAGGTTCGAGATATCACGAGTGATTTCTTCGGCGCCAAGCTTAGTATCACGTGCAACGACGGACAACTCTTCGATATGAATTGAAGTGTAGCGATCATCAGCAACAACTTTTTCAGAGATCAGGATCGAATCTTCGAAGTTATAACCATTCCAAGGCATAAACGCGACCAGCATGTTTTGACCCAAGGCCAATTCACCTAAATCGGTTGATGCGCCATCGGCCAATACGTCGCCTTTGGTGACGATATCACCAACTTTAACGATAGGACGTTGGTTAATATTCGTGTTCTGGTTAGAACGTGTGTACTTGATCAGGTTGTAGATATCCACACCGACTTCACCAGCTGTCGCTTCCGCATCATTGACGCGAATAACGATACGGCCAGCATCGATGTAATCAACTTTACCACCGCGCAAAGCTTGAACTGTCGTACCAGAATCGACCGCAACTGTGCGCTCGATACCGGTACCAACCAGGGCTTTTTCCGGACGCAAACATGGCACAGCTTGACGCTGCATGTTGGCACCCATCAAGGCACGGTTCGCATCATCGTGTTCGAGGAACGGAATCAAGGAAGCCGCAACAGAAACAACCTGGCCAGTCGCCACGTCCATGTACTGAACGCGCTCTGGCGATACCAGAATTGTCTCGCCAGCTTGACGCGAAGAAACCAGTTCATCGCTTAACAAACCAGCAGCATCGATCGTCGCATTCGCCTGAGCGATGATGTAACGGCCTTCTTCAATCGCCGACAAATAATCGATTTGATTAGTAATCTTTTTGTCGACAACTTTACGGTATGGCGTTTCCAGGAAACCGTATTCATTCAAGCGCGCATACAGAGCCAGCGAGTTGATCAAACCAATGTTTGGTCCCTCTGGCGTTTCAATCGGGCAAACACGACCATAGTGAGTCGGATGAACGTCACGTACTTCAAAGCCTGCACGTTCACGTGTCAAACCACCAGGACCAAGAGCGGAGATACGACGCTTGTGCGTGATTTCTGACAATGGGTTGGTTTGATCCATAAACTGGGACAATTGTGAAGAACCGAAGAACTCACGAATCGCAGCAGAAATAGGCTTGGAATTGATCAAGTCATGCGGCATCAGGTTATCGGCTTCAGCTTGACCCAAACGCTCTTTAACAGCGCGCTCTACACGGACCAGACCGGCACGGAATTGATTTTCGGCCAATTCACCAACGCAACGCACGCGACGATTACCCAAGTGGTCAATATCATCGACATCGCCGCGACCATTGCGCAACTCTACCAAAATCTTGATCACTGACAGCACGTCTTCGTTCGACAAAGTCATTGCGCCAGTCAGCTCATCGCGACCAATACGGCGGTTAAACTTCATACGACCGACAGCGGACAAATCGTAACGGTCTTCGTTGTAGAACAAGCCGTTGAACAGAGCTTCAACTGAATCTTCTGTCGGCGGTTCGCCAGGACGCATCATGCGATAGATGGCAACGCGGGCAGCCATCTTGTCGGCAGTATCATCCGCACGCAAAGTTTGTGAAATGTACGAACCTTGGTCCAGATCATTGGTGTACAAAGTCTGAATGTCGGCAACACTTGCTTCACGCAAACGGCCTAACAAATCTTCAGTCAACTCGTCATTTGCATTAGCGATGATTTCACCGGTATCTGCATCGACGATATTCTTCGCCAAGACGCGGCCGAGCAAATAATCTTCAGGTACAGAAATATGTTTGATACCAGCAGCATCAATTTCACGCACATGCTTGGCATTGATACGCTTGTCTTTGGCGACGATGATTTTGCCGGCTTTATCAGCAATATCAAAACGCGCAACTTCACCGCGCAAGCGCTCGGAAACGAATTCCATTTCCGCACCGTCGTTATGCAGCTTAAAGTTGTCGAAGACAAAGAAATTAGCCAAGATTTGTTCGTTACTCATGCCGATAGCACGCAACAAGATCGTTACCGGCATCTTGCGACGACGGTCGATACGGAAGAACAAGATATCTTTTGGATCGAATTCGAAATCGAGCCAAGAACCACGGTAAGGAATAATCCGCGCTGAGAACAGCAATTTACCGGAGGAATGTGTCTTGCCGCGATCATGCTCAAAGAACACACCAGGCGAACGGTGCAACTGAGACACGATGACGCGCTCGGTGCCGTTAATCACGAAGGAACCAGTGGTGGTCATGAGCGGCAATTCGCCCATGTACACTTCTTGCTCTTTCATTTCTTTAACGACTGGCTTGGTTGGCGATTCTTTATCCAGAATCACCAAACGTACCTTGGCACGCAATGGTGACGCAAAAGTGAGTCCGCGCAATTGACATTCCTTGACATCAAATGCAGGGTCGCCTAAAACGTAGGATAGGAATTCGAGACGAGCGAATCCGTTATGCGACACAATCGGAAATATTGAGGTAAAGGCAGATTGCAAGCCTTCATTTTTACGAGTTGACGGTACTTTGTCAGCTTGCAAAAAAGCCAAATATGACTCGAGCTGGGTCGCCAGCAGGAAAGGAACGTTGTGAACGTTAGCGCGTTTCGCAAAAGATTTACGAATACGCTTCTTCTCAGTAAATGAGTAGTGCATGGACACTCCGTGAGTGGCAAAAAAGGATGGAGAATTCAGGATTCAAGGCATCAAATTAAATTATCCAAAACAAACCGGAAAATTTATTATTTAAAACAATGAAACCTCAAGTCTCAGCCCTTAATTGTTAAAACTAAGCTTCGAACCGACAACTGGGCAATAGCGACGTGCCTCAGAAGCAACTAAACCAACTTCAGAACGACAAAGAAGCCAAAGAGGAACCCTCTCTTTTAAGAGGATTCCAATCTTTGACTCTGACGAATCAAGAAGATTCGCCATACTGGATCAAAATTACTTGATCTCAGCTTTAGCGCCTGCATCTTCCAGCTTTTTCTTAGCTGCTTCTGCGTCTGCTTTTGTAACTGCTTCTTTTACTGTTTTTGGTGCGCCATCAACTACGTCTTTAGCTTCTTTCAAGCCCAGACCAGTCAATTCACGAACTGCTTTAATAACGCCAACTTTGTTCGCGCCAACTTCAGTCAACACTACGTTGAATTCAGTTTGCTCTTCAACTGCAGCAGCTGGACCAGCGGCTGGACCAGAAGACATTGCAGCAGCGGAAACACCAAATTTTTCTTCGAATGCTTTGACCAGGTCGTTCAGGTCCATTACGGACATTGCGCCTACGGCTTCCAGGATATCGTCTTTGCTAATTGCCATTTGAAACTCCAATTTATAAATTACATTGATTCGGTATTGACGAAAAAAATCTTATTCTGCTGCAGCTTCAGCAGGTGCGGCTTCAACAACTTCCGCTACTGGTGCTGTAGGATTATCAGATTCTTTCTTAGCCGACAAAGCTGCCAGAGCGCGTGCGAAGCCAGATACAGGAGCCTGCATCATGCCCAACACTTGTGCCAACAGAACTTCACGACTAGGAATGCTTGCCAATGCAGCAACGCCAGCTTTATCCAGCGACTTACCAGCATAGTTACCTGCCTTAATAACCAGTTTGTCGTTTGTTTTTGCAAAGTCTTGTACAACTTTAGCAGCAGCAACGGCATCTACCGAGATCGCATAGATCAACGGACCAGTCATTTCTTGAGCGAGGCTTGCAAATGCAGTGCCTTCAACAGCGCGACGTGCTAATGTATTTTTCAATACACGCATGTACACACCTTCAGCACGTGCAGCAGCACGTAGTTTCGTCAAGTGACCGACCTGGATGCCACGGTATTCAGCTACGACGATCGTCTGTGCAGTTGCTACTTTTGCAGAGACTTCAGCGACGACGGCCTTTTTGTCATTCAGATTGAGACTCACGGTCAACCTCCAATTATGATATTCAGTCTGCGCATCAGGATGATACGCTTCCCTCATATCGTTTCGAACACGGCGTCCGAAGTTAGGAGTTTTACTGGCAGGCCAGTATGTAACTACAAAACTTGATCGGGTACACCATCTGCGTTGGGTACAACAGATTGCTCTGCCGCGAATTAACTTTGTTCATTCAGCTTAAATAAGTAAGCCTACATAAACGCAGCCCAACGGTCTTTGACACTCTGCCTGATTTTAAAAAGTTAAATCAAACAGCCCAAAGATTCGCCAGATACCAATTACAGCACCTGGACTTAATTCTTGTTAACTTATGCAGCCAAATTAGCGTGATCTACGCGCACACCAGCACCCATAGTGGATGAGATGGAGATTTTACGCAGATAAACACCTTTGCTCGAAGTAGGTTTTGCTTTGTTAAGCGCTTCTACCAGAGCAATCAAATTCGATTTCAGATCAGCATCAGCAAATGACTTACGGCCAATTGTTGAATGGATGATACCGGCCTTGTCAGTACGATATTGCACTTGACCAGCTTTTGCATTTTTAACTGCAGTAGCAACGTCAGGAGTAACAGTACCGACTTTTGGATTTGGCATCAAACCACGTGGACCCAGGATCTGACCCAAAGTACCAACGATACGCATCGTGTCTGGAGAAGCGATCACGATATCAAAAGGCATGTCGCCTGCTTTGATACGTTCTGCCAAATCTTCCATACCGACGATATCTGCACCGGCAGCTTTAGCTTCTTCAGCTTTAGCACCTTGCGCAAATACGGCAACACGTACTGTCTTACCTGTACCAGCTGGCAACACAACTGCGCCGCGGACAACTTGGTCAGATTTCTTAGGATCAACACCCAGTTGCACTGAAACGTCGATAGATTCGTTGAATTTTGCAGTAGCACATTCTTTGATCAATGCAATTGCATTGTCAAACGAATAGGCCTTCAGGCGATCAACTTTAGTTGCAAGCAATTTTGCTTTTTTGGATAACTTAGCCATTACAGACCCTCTACCGTGATACCCATTGAGCGTGCGGAACCAGCGATAGTGCGCACTGCTGCGTCCATATCGGCTGCTGTCAGATCGGCGCGTTTAGCGGTTGCGATCTCTTCTGCTTGCTGACGAGTGATTTTACCAACTTTATCTGTGTGAGGTTTCGCTGAACCTTTAGTGATACCAGCTGCTTTTTTGATCATGTAAGTTGCAGGAGGAGTCTTCATCACGAAAGTG
>JAZJYB010000027.1:10471-11787 GCA_040390685.1 Pseudomonadota bacterium
CGGTGGGGATGGGTTTGCTTTACCAGCTGGCACTTGCAGCTTGATAAAACCAATAATTTTCTTTGCCATGATGGCTCCTTCATTAAGTGAGTTATAGCGCCTTCAAAAACAATTTCTTGTTTATCAGGCTCCTCTTTTTGCTACTTATCTAGTTTCTGCGAATGTTCTGCAAGGGACTAAACAACCCCGAATCTGCTTTAAACTTTTTCTACCTGCGAGAAATCCAGATCGACTGGTGTCGCACGGCCAAAAATAGTTACTGTTACGCGAACCTTAGATTTAACGTAATTGACTTCTTCGACATTACCGTTGAAATCAGTAAATGGACCTTCTTTGATCCGCACAACTTCACCAACCTCGTACAACACTTTAGGTCTTGGCTTCTCAACACCCTCTTGCATCTGCTGCAAAATCTTGTCGATTTCATGTTGCGGTATCGGTGACGGCTTATTCGATTTACCACCGATAAATCCAGTAACCTTGCTGGTATTTTTAACCAGGTGCCAAGTGTCGTCCGTCATTTCCATTTCAACGAACACATAGCTTGGAAACAATCGACGTTCTGTTACTGCCTTTTTGCCATTTTTGACTTCAATGACTTCTTCTGTTGGCACCAGAATCTGGCCAAACTTGTCTTGCATTTCTGCACGATCAATACGCTCAGTCAGTGCGCGTTGGACGCTTTTTTCCATCCCAGAGTAAGCATGCACGGCATACCATCTCTTAAGACTTTTTGGCACAGAAACGGTAGCTTCTGTGCCAGCTGGATTTTCCTGAATATTTTCGCTCATTATTTTTTCAATCCAAGCACTACGTCATAGAGGAAGAACTCAAGCAACTTATCAGTGCCCCAGAGGAAAATCGCCATCACCACAACAAAACCAAAAACCACTGCGGTTATCTGACCAGCTTCCTTGCGGGTAGGCCAGACAACTTTTTTTGTTTCACGGACTGCTTCTTTCGCAAAAGCAAAGAAATCCCGACCAGTTTCAGATATCCACACCAACACAACTGCCACCAGCAAACCAGCAATTAGTGCAGCCACACGAACATATCCTGGCTGTTTAGCAAGTACATAAAAAGCAGCAACGCCAGCGATCACAGCAACAATAGCCAAAATGACTTTGTATTTATCGCTGGAAGTGCTGACGGTTTGTACGGATTGGTTAGACATACTTAATTTACTTTCGGTACCCAGCAACCATAATGGTGGCAGGGGCGGTAGGAATCGAACCTACAACCTTCGGTTTTGGAGACCGACGCTCTGCCAATTGAGCTACACCCCTACATCTAGAACTACTTGAATTGATATAGCG
>JAZJYB010000028.1:0-5424 GCA_040390685.1 Pseudomonadota bacterium
GGTCAGCCTACCGGCGGGTAATTTTTCAATTCTGTAACGTTGTTCCCACAAAAAAAATCCAGAATTGACACGCATGAAGGTCAATTCTGGGTGCTTGATCAAGTCCGGCACGACGTCAATTGGTTTTTGCGCTATCGCGAATATAAGTGACTGAATAGTTACGAGCCGTAAATCAACCTTTCAAACGCACCTGCGCCGGTACTTCGCCGCGCCACTCTTTTCACACTATCTTCTCGCTCCCATCAAGGTGTATGGTCGCTGTAATCAACGATGATTTTTTTCGGTGGTGATGGCAATGCGATTTCAACTACCAAACGCAAAGAGCTGATTTAAACATCCATGTGCGTTACCGAACTGACATGCGGTGAGATCATAGTCATTCTTCAATTAGATTTTCGACCTGTGAGTATCTTGAGTGCGCAGACACCATGGCGAAATACCATATTAATTCTGGTTCATGCATTTTTTTAATATCATGTGAAATTGGGTTGAAATGAAAAAAGAAGAGATTGACGGTATTGCAAATGCAAACGCAAATGCCAGTACCGATGATATTAATGTTACTAAAATATCCGATTCGCACCACGAAAAATTGCTAACGCCGCCAGCCACCAATGTCGTGGATAAAGAATGCCAGGTTCGTGATGAGGCAAAGGCTGTAGGGCAGCGTGAGGAGCGAGTTTCAGCACGAGAGAGGGCCGTGCATGTACGCGAAAGTGCGGTTAATTTGCGAGCCAAGGCTGATGCATTGCAGGCGCGGCTCAATGATGACGCAAAGGTCGCGCAAGCCGCATCTGCCGGTCATATTACGATGTTGCAAAAGGCCAATGCTCAATTGGTCATCTCCACCATCGAAGCACACAAGATGACCGAGCAAATCGAAGCGGCTAAAGTCGAACTCGATCACCTGGCACATCACGATGTCTTGACCAATTTACCCAACAGAATGTTGCTGCAGGACCGGATCTGTCAGGCGATAGAACTAGCGCGTCGTCAGGGTAGTCAGTTTGCGGTGATGTTTTTGGATTTGGATAGATTTAAACATATCAACGATTCACTGGGACATGCTGTCGGCGATTTACTGTTGCAGTCAGTTGCGCATTGCCTTGTTAGTTGTGTGCGTCAGTCCGATACCATCAGCCGACAAGGCGGGGATGAATTTATCGTGTTACTGGCGAACATAGAACATGCCAGTCACGCGGCGCTTTCTGCACAAAAAATTATTGAGGCACTTGCCTTGCCGCACCGCGTTGATGGTCATATTCTGCATATCAGCGCGAGTGTCGGGGTCAGCATTTACCCAGATGACGGTATGGATGTCGCGAGCCTGTTAAAAAATGCCGATACTGCCATGTACTGTGCCAAGGAAAGCGGGCGGAATAATTTCAAATTCTTCGAGGCGGATATGAATGCGCACGCGGTGCAGCGGCATTTCATCGAGGTCAGCCTGCGTCTGGCATTGGAACGAAACGAATTCGTCTTGTATTACCAGCCCAAAGTGAATCTTCAATCAGCCACGATCGTCGGTGTTGAAGCGCTGATACGCTGGCAACATCCGGAACGCGGGATGCTGTCGCCCGCGAATTTTGTTTCTATCGCGGAAGACTGTGGCCTAATTTTGCCGATTGGCCGTTGGGTCTTGCGCGAGGCATGTCGCCAGGCACGTGCCTGGTATCAAGAGGGCCTTGCACCCATTACTATTGCGGTCAATACGTCGGCGCTGGAATTTCGCGCCAAAGACTTTATTGATTACGTGCGTGCGACACTGGAGGAAACGTGCCTGGAAGCAAATTATCTGGAACTTGAGCTGACCGAAAGCGTTCTGATGCGAGATGCCACATCGACCGATTCCGTCTTGCATGCGCTTGCCGGCATGGGTGTAAAACTGGCAGTGGACGATTTTGGTACAGGCTACTCCAGCCTGAGTTATCTCAGACGATTTCCCGTTGACACGCTCAAGATAGATCAGTCGTTTGTCAAGCATCTGAGCACCAATCTCGATGACGCCACTATTGTCAGTGCGGTCATCAATATGGGAAAAAGCCTCAAAAAACGCGTCATTGCTGAGGGCGTCGAGACTCCTGATCAATGTGCGTTTCTGATCGCGCAGGATTGCGATGAAGGGCAGGGCTATTTTTTTGGCAGGCCGATGAGTGCCCCAGATCTAGGTCGTTTACTGCGCGTTGGAAGACTCCCTCAGATTAAATAAATCAGCTTTCGGTTGAATAGCTTGAACTCCCACGTCCAATCAAGGATGCGGGAGCTCAATTGCATTATTTCATTGGGCTATTAAATTACACTATTGAATTGAATTACGTCGCCGCCAGAATAAACCCAACAGACCGAAACCCAATAGAGCTGTTGTCGTTGGCTCTGGAATTGTTGCGGCGGTAGTTGTCTCGCCGGCAGTTGTTTCGCCGCCGCCTTCGTCTAAGCCGCCGTGATCGTTATGGCCCCTTCCGAACGCTTCATTGCTGCAATCATTAGCGACAATATTGCGATCCTTCGCCTTGGCAGCGTACCAGCCGATTGCTCTGCCGCAGGGTACCTTGGCACTCGCATGTAAAGTGGCATTTTGCTCTGCGATAATGTTGCCCGCAAAAGTGGAATTGGTATCCAGCGTTGCGGAACTTCCAACTTGCCAAAATAAATCATTTTTCGCGCCACCATTTAAGGCAGCTCCTGGGGAGAAATCCAAATCGCTCCAGACTTTGCTTACCGTCGATGCTCCCAAAACTGAAGAGCCTTGTGCTGATCCGTGAAATGGTGTCGCTAAAGCGGGTATTGCGCCCGAAAGTGTTGTGATGAAGCTTACTGAAAGTATCGATATGATCCTTGCTGTTTTCATGATGCGCACTCCAAGTTGATTGTTGATAATTCATAAATTCAAGTGTGATGAATAAAAAGAAAAAATTAACTCATTTCACTCTCTTTAAACGAACCATGATTACTTGTCCGTTGTCTTCGCTTACGATAAATTGCGAAATTTTTTTGCCATGCCTGTGGTTCGTAATTGCATGATTTGTGCATATAAATTTTACAAATTTAACTCTGTCACTGTAGGTAAGTGAAGTGCGTACATCTGTTCGGTGGCGTACGGATAGAAGCAATTTTGGCCTTCTGTAATATGCAGGCCAGTGCCAACTAGAGTTGAGCAAACAATTGGCGGTCGTCAGACATCAATAGCAAAATTTTCCCTACCTCATTCTGGCTGAATACAACGGGTAATCTTTTATAAATGCGCGGGCTTCCTATTGCCTTCAACCATTGAATATCAACACATAAGACTTTTGAATACAGAAGCAGCAAAGCGGCGAGTGCTTGCTTGGGTGTCGATGCCGCCAATTTGCGTTCATTTGCCAACCACGAAAGATAGCCTTCGACCTCAGGCGCATCCATTTCGGATGGATGACGGATAAGGTGAAATCGAATATATCCTTTCGCCCAGTAGACATAAACTTCCTCAGTCCGTAAGCTATAGTCCAAATAGCGAATACGCTCGCGCAAAGATCAAGAGTCTTGATTGTGCGTAAAGGAGGAAGTGGTTTTGTGCTGGTTTTCACGGAAATTTAATACTGTATGAATGTTCGGTATATGGTCTTAAGAGTCAATCCACAAGCCACTTTTGTCGCTTTTATTTAAATTTATAGGGAGCACGAATGTTTTTACACGGCAAACCAGTCGCCCTAGAACAAAGTTGAATTTCAGGTCAAATATGCGTAAAGTGTTTTGGGTAATTGCTGGCTTCTCGCCGTTGGCAGCGTTTTATTGTCTTGCCGCGATTATTCAGGCGGGTAGTTTGTTTACCGGCGAACGGGCGCAACGGAATCTTGAATTTTGGGGGGCACTATTCGTAATTTTCGTTGTCGCCTTTCTGGTATCGGTGGCTTTATTGTGGCGTACGCGAACCCACAGTTCTTCACTTGGAGGTAAGGATGCAATTTAACTTGCCGCTCAACTCGAAAGCAACGATGAAGCAGTTGATCCGCGTAGCTTTACGTTAAACAGAATATGGATACATGGAACATGTTAATACTCATCGGTGGCGTGCTAGGCCTGCCTTTTGGTGCGCTACTGAAATCGAATTGGGAGCGAAAGGTTAGAGGAGGATTAATGCCATGGGTCCCCTTTGGTTCTGGAAATGTTTGGCCAATCCTTGCTGGCGTCGTTCTCGTGAAAATTCCGTTAGTGGCGTTTTTATTTTTCGGACCGCCCGTATTCGTATTAACGTATTTTGATCTACTGCCTTTATACGGAAAAAACTACCAAGTTTTTTTTCTGGTCTATTTGGTTTCTATCTCTGTCGGAAAAGCGCTGAGATACACATGGTGGCGCTTCCACTTTAGGGGGCAACTTGTTTAACTTGTCGCTCAACCAGGATCCTCAACAAAATATGCCGCTTCGCGCCAACGTTGCGGACCTGATAACTCGGCGTTAAATGTGGATGTGCACCGGCATCAAGGATAATTGAGATATTACTTGCGGTAGTCCCATTTCGGGACTATGATGCATGTATGCGAATTATATCTATATCCACCATTAAGTCGTTTTGGGAAAATAACCCTACATTCATTGACGCGAAAGAACCAGCATTAGCATGGTATCGCCACGCACTTAAAGCTGACTGGGATTCTCCCAATATGGTGAAGCGCGATTTTGGTCAGGCCAGTATTTTGCAGGATGGCCGGGTTGTATTCAATATCGCTGGAAACAAATATAGGCTTGTGGTCTGGATAAATTATCCGTATCGTGTAATTTATGTTCGGTTTTTTGGTACGCATAAACAGTACGACAAAATCGATGTGCAAACTATTTGAGGGTGATGGAAATGGATATTAAACCGATACGAACTAAAGCTGATCATAAAGCAGCACTTAAAGAAATTGAGTCCCTGATGATGGCTAAATTTGGTACGCCAGATGGCGATAAGCTTGATGTTCTTGTGACTTTGGTTGAAGCATATGAAAACAAACATTTTCCATTGGATTTGCCAGATCCGGTCGAGGCAATTAAATTCAGAATGGAGCAGTCTGGCTTGTCGGTGAAAGATCTTGAACCTATGATCGGAAAGAGTAATCGCATCTATGAGATTTTTAATCATACGCGGCAACTGACCTTACCGATGATTCGACGTCTGCATGCTGGACTTGGTATTCCTGTTGAAAGCCTGATTAAAGAATACCACTCATGAGTCCAAGAAAAATGGTGGGCTATTCATTTAACTGGTCATTCGACACCGACGCGTCGCGCTGATCAACTTGGCGTTGGGCTCTTAGTCAATGAGCATTCACCATACCCACCTCAAAAGCAAAACTCGACACATTCCCCATGTGTAATACTCTAGTTATATACTATTCCTTTGAGTGTCTCTGGAGTGGCTATCTTTTTTTGCGGAAAGTTGCGCTTCTTGTGAGGGGATGTCAT
>JAZJYB010000029.1:0-3676 GCA_040390685.1 Pseudomonadota bacterium
CGCCTTCATCATCTTCCATGATTCCACCCTGCGCGAGATCGCCAAAGCCCAACCGACTTCGCTCGATGACCTGCGCGGCGTGACCGGTGTCGGCGCGAAAAAGCTGGAAAGTTATGGCGCGGATATCGTCGCCCTGATTGCTGAATTGATTTGATATTTCTGGCGTATCATTCAATTTATGCCAAAAAATAAAACCTCCATTTTTCTGCTATTAGCCTTCTCACTTTCGCTGCTGGCCACACAAGCCCATGCATCGCAACTAGTCACAGAAAACTACGCAGGACGCAATGCAATTATCTACGTTCCGTCTACCCTGCCCGCCAGTGGCAGCAGAGCGCTGGTGGTTGTCTTGCATGGCGGCCTCGGTAACGCGCAAAGAATTTCTTCCGAACAATCAGAAAGCGCACTCAACATGAATGCCGTCGCCGACACGGCTGGCTTCGTAGTCGCGTACCTGAACGGCACACCGGTGGCACGCTTTCTTGGTGCCGACAAACTTGGTTGGAATGCCGGAAAATGCTGCGGCTTGCCCGCCGAAAAAAACATCGATGACCTCGCCTACATCCAGACGACTGTGCATGCGATTGCTGATAAATATGGCATAGACGAGCGTCGAATTTATGGCGTCGGCCACTCTAACGGCGCGATGATGACGCAAAAGATAATGTGTGAAACTTCCTTGTATGCGGCAGCTGTGCCTATCTCTGGCACACTGGAGAACAACGCCAGCATTTGTTCACCAGCGCGCGGCAAACGTTTGATGGCAATTCATGGCGCCGAAGATCGCAACGTCCCTATTATTGGCGGCAAGGGTAGCAAAGGGATTTCTCGCACTTTGTATGCGTCCGAGGCTGCCACAGCTGAAGTCTGGCAGCGTTCCGGTGCTAGCTACGATCTACAAATCATCAAAGGTGCAGACCATTCGACTGATGCGATTAACGCAAGAATAGTCGAAACGGAATCCAAAACCCTGGCGCAAAAAATAGCCCAGTATTTTGGGTTTTAGCCCCCTCTCCCGCTCGCGGGAGAGGGTTGGGGGCGAAGCAGGGAATTTGGATGGCATACCATCCGCCTGCGTAGCGATATTCGCTTGCAAGCGAATATGCG
The DNA here is from genome assembly GCA_040390685.1 of Pseudomonadota bacterium. Classification (GTDB taxonomy): domain Bacteria; phylum Pseudomonadota; class Gammaproteobacteria; order Burkholderiales; family Burkholderiaceae_D; genus Undibacterium. The sequence goes on from JAZJYB010000029.1 coordinate 1,108, forward strand.
CCCTGCAAGGGAGGGTGGTTCTGATACAAATATTTTTATTTATCTGGTGCTTTAAATACTTTTTTCGATTGACCGTATGCGTTGCTCAATCCCCCTCATCCCCGCCCCTTCTCCCGCGAGCGGGAGAAGGGAGTTTAATACCAAAACAGAGTTCTACATTGATGAAACTGTCCATGAAAAAAACAAAATTCGCTTGCATTCTTTTTTCTCTGTTTATTTTCTCTAGTGGCAACGCTGCCATCGCCGCATCGCCAGCGAAACCATCCACTGCGCAAGCCAACGTCTCGCTAATGGCAGAGCAACTGGCCATACCAGGCTTAGATCGCATGCGCAAGATTCGCATCTATGTCCCGCCAAATTATGCCAATTCAGATAAACGCTACCCTGTGCTGTATATGCATGACGGGCAAAATCTGTTCGACACGGCAACCGCGTATGCCGGCGAATGGAATGTGGACGAGACCATGAATGCGCTCTCCAAAGGTGGTAAGCTCGATCTGATTGTGGTCGGCATCGACAACGGCGAAACTAAGCGCATGACCGAGCTCAACCCTTGGCCCAGCGTGCAGTTTGGTGCACCGGAAGGTAAGCAGTATGTGGAATTTATTGTGAATGTCGTCAAGCCATTGATCGACAAAAAATACCGCAGCAAACCAGACCGCGCCAACACTGCGATCATGGGCAGCTCGATGGGCGGCCTGATCTCGCATTACGCGATCAACCAATATCCGCACATTTTCAGCAAGGCCGGCATCTACTCGCCATCGTATTGGATCGCCCCTCCATCCTTCGATTTCATCGCCAGCAATCCTGCTGCCAAAGACGCCCGCCTGTACCTGGCGACAGGTGAAATAGAAGGCGGCGCACAAGTGCCCGACGTGCAACGCGCCTACGCCGCCATCCTCAAAGCCGGCCATCCAAGTAGCAACGTCAGTTTGAAAATTGTCGCAGGCGCACAGCACAACGAGAAATTCTGGAGCGGTGATTTTGAGAGTGCGGTGCTGTGGCTGTTTGCACCTGCGCCGGTCATTGCGGCAAAATAAACGGCAGAAAAATTTTGCGACTTAATTTCAGAAAGCATCAAGCCGGTTAGCCATGCGCAGCATGGCAGCGTTGGCCGGGTATTTGGGGTTGTTGCGCTTGACGATGCACGATTGCATGTCAAATTACTAGCGATGCGGCGACCTCCTCGCTTACAATTCCCAACATGATCGCCACGCAGGCGGTTAGGTCCAACAAGGTTTATCCGCCGCAAGCTCGTCGCGGATTTTATGTTTGCGTTCCGGTGCGGCGGATAAACGCTATTCGTTACCCATCAACCATGAGACTCAATCTCCTACTCGCTCTTCTGCCAATATTACTCTCTAGCTTGGTGCGCGCAGAGAGTTTGTGTAAGCCTAAAGAGGTGCTTTATTACTCGTGCAAAATTGCAGGTACTCAAAAATTGGTGTCGCTATGTGGTAGCACTTTGAACGAAGCGAACGGCTTCTGGCTGCAATACCGATTTGGGAGACCTGGGCAACTCGAACTTGAATACCCTGAGAGCCGAGGCAAACCAAAACCATTGTTTATTGATTCAGGTTTCGACGTCGCGCACCTACGGCGAAGTGGAGGATGGGATTCCGAAGTGAGTTTCACAACGAACGGCTGGAGTTACACCGTCATTAGTTGGGTAGCTGGAGAAGGCGAGACAGCGAGAACCGAAGGCGTTTTTGTTGCCAAGAACCGCTCTGGGCCAGGAACAACATTGAAGTGCGCGTCAATTCCCAATTTTGGCAAAGCTGAAGCCTTTTCTTCCTTTATCCAACAATATGAACATTGACCGTCAAATGGCTAACATGACAGTCGATAGTGACGCCGTGTTAGGGTTTAAACTTGGTGCTATTCGTAAATCGCGGCGCACATCACTTTTGCGTTTTCCTCTCAAATAATCCGTTTGCACTGAAAGTCCCCAAGATGGATGAATTGCTTAGAAAAGAAATTTTATCGATGAGCAAGACCGCGCATGATTTGATTGAAGCCAGCTACCAACAGAATTCCTCGAAACGGGGCGATTCAGGCTGGAGCGAAAAACAGCGGGTTCTCCTAGCGGATATGGCACTACATTTGCTGCAAACCTCTCTCAAAGATGGCGAACTTTCCGAGGAAGGTTTGAAAAGAAACCTGTTTTCCATTTTAACTATTTCTGACCAGTTTATTCATGGCTGCGATTTGAAAGCTGTCGCAGAAAAGCTATATTCTTCTTAACACGTTACCCCAATCAAAGCTTCCGGCTGCGCCGCGCCGCTTAGCTACTTTCGTTTTGCCAATATCCGCCTGTCGATGCCCATTATTGCTTGTTAGTTAGGTTTTTTGACCTAAAATAAAATCCTGTAGGGAATTGCGCATGATCATTACAGTTCCTGATTAGTTACGAAGTTCAGAATACTGATTAACGTCATTCCCGCGCAGGCGGGAAACCAGTTTGTGCATCACGCGCAGCGTCAATATTTGCGCGCTTCGCACGACGTGACTTCTGGATTCCCGCCTGCGCGCACTGCTGTCCGGAATAAATTAATTGACATTTCAT
>JAZJYB010000030.1:0-4261 GCA_040390685.1 Pseudomonadota bacterium
AAATGATCGGGGTCGTCATCCAGGGCGCTCATGTTTCCGGCGGGGACATTCAATAAATGCTCCGCCTTACTCGTTCTATAGGCGACCCCGCGCCCCATATCCTGGGTGCGGTTAATGAGCAACAACTGTAGCCCTTCATCGGGTGCTTGCCTGATTAATTGCACCGTAGTGGCAACGCCGCTGAATCCAGCGCCGATGACGATAATTTTTTGCATTCCGATTGTTATTTATCCAGAAGTAGGCAGCGATGATAGCGGAGATACAGGCAGGAAGACCAGCGGAACATGTCGAGGGTAATTGCTTGACGTTTTTATATCTGCGAAAGTGATACCAACAGGCACCAGTCCTTTTTAAATATTGCAAAAAATGCACTACACAATAAGGCTCCAAGCTAGCCCGTAATCTGCCAGTGGCAGAAAAGTTTCCTTAATATTCAAAAACTTGGCTATCGTTATGTATTTATTTTTAACTAGCGTGAAAAAACTTTGAAAGTTGACTTGCCTGTGTTAATCTTCGGAAATTGTGACCTACATCACATTTAACGTAAATGTAATTCGCGATAATGCGGCGCAGCAGGTTTTTGTAACTGTGCTGGCAAACCTGCTGTGACATGCACCCCAATCCGATTCGTAAAAATGGAAGTGCCTGCCCGGTTTTTGCACTTTAGAGTAGATGACTGCATCTCAATGATACCCAAACTAAAACTTCCCCAAAACGAAATTGCGCAAACCTTGCGAGAATTTAAGGGCGCATTCAAAACGGTCGGCGTCTTCAGCGCCATTATCAATTTGCTGATGCTGATGCCATCCCTGTATATGTTGCAGGTGTATGACCGTGTCCTGCCGAGCCGCAACGAACTTACTTTGCTGATGCTGACCCTGATGATGCTGGGTGCCTACCTGTTCATGAGTGCATTGGAATTTGTACGCAGCTTTGTACTGATCAGGGTCGGGGCCCAGTTGGACATGAAATTGAACAAGCGCATTTATACCGCTGCGTTTGAGCAAAACCTTAAGCGGGGTGGCACAAATGCCGGCCAGGCCTTGCAGGATTTCACGAATATTCGTCAATTTTTGACAGGTAACGGGCTGTTTGCATTCTTTGATGCACCCTGGTTTCCGATTTATATCGTTGTCATTTTCTTGTTTGAACCCTCTTTGGGCGTGTTTGCATTGTGTGGAGTTGCTCTCCTGGTCGCGCTCGCCTATGTGAATGAGAAGGTCTCCAAGAAACCTCTGTCAGAAGCTAATAGCATGGCTATCACTTCCAGTAATCTGGCAACCAATAATCTGCGCAACGCCGAAGTCATTGAGGCCATGGGCATGCTGCCTAATTTGATGAATCGCTGGTATAAGCTGCATGGCCGCTTCTTGCAATTGCAGGCAGAAGCCAGTGAGAAGGCGGGCATAGTTGGAGCTATTACCAAGTTTGTACGCGTTTCCTTGCAGTCGCTGGTGCTGGGTTATGGTGCTTTGCTAGCTGTGGAGGGCAAGATATCCCCAGGCATGATGATTGCAGGCTCCATCCTGCTAGGCAAGGCCACCGGTCCAATTGAACAATTGATCGGTGCATGGAAGAGTTGGAGCAGTGTCAAGAGCTCTTACCAGCGCCTGAATGACTTGCTGGAAGCAAATCCTGCCCGTGAAGCAGGCATGTCTTTACCTAAGCCCTTGGGGAAATTGACGATAGAGGAAGTGACTGCAGCACCTCCCCAGTCCAAGGTTGCCGTTATCAAGGGACTCAGTTTCGGCATTCTGCCTGGCGACGTGCTGGGCATCATCGGACCTAGCGGCTCCGGAAAATCCACCTTGGCGCGTCTGCTGGTAGGTATCTGGCCGGCGGCCGTGGGCAAGGTCCGTTTGGATGGGGCGGATATTTACCACTGGAATAAGGACGAACTGGGGCCGCATGTCGGCTATCTGCCGCAGGATATCGAATTGTTTGCCGGCACGGTAGCGGAAAATATCGCGCGCTTCGGTGACGTGGATTCCGAAAAAGTGATTTTGGCGGCCAAGCGTACCGGTGTGCACGAGATGATTTTGCACCTGCCGGAAGGGTATGACACCCATCTCGGCGACGGTGGTGCGGGCCTGTCCGGCGGACAAAAGCAAAGGCTGGGTCTGGCGCGCGCACTGTATGACGATCCGTCGCTGATTGTGCTGGATGAGCCGAATTCCAATCTGGATGAAGTCGGTGAGCAGGCTTTGCTGGTAGCCTTGAACGATTTGCGTCAGCGCGGCAAGACTATCGTCATGATTACTCATCGTACCAATGCCATCAGCATCACCAATAAATTGCTGCTTATTCGTGACGGTATCGGCCAATTGTTCGGACCACGCGACGAAGTGCTGGCAGCAATTGCCAATGCGAATCAACAACAGGCACAATTGGCTCAACAGCGGACCCAGCAAGCGCAACAGGCCCAGCAGGCATCTGCAGTGACTGTAGCCGAGTCGCATGTCCCGGCCGATACCCAAACGCGCATCGAAGATGCAGTGGCCGAAGAAAATAAAGCCGGCGAAACAGTTCAGGAGTGATGATGAAGAAATTATTAAGTAATAAGTCTGCCATCCAGGAGGTTACAGCGCACGATGTAACCGAGATCGACCTTGCCACGGATTCGACCAAACACTCACGCCTTGGCTGGATTATCGTTTTGCTGGGTGTCGGCGGCTTCTTGTTGTGGGCAAGCTTCGCGCCGTTGGACAAAGGGGTGCCTGTCAGTGGTACCGTGGCGGTCGCTACCAGTAGAAAGGCAGTGCAACACCAAGCCGGCGGTACCGTCGACGAGATACTTGTTAAAGAAGGCGATATCGTCAAGGCAGGACAGGTTTTGGTCAAGATGAACAGTGTGACCGCCAAATCGGTGGCCGAGATTGCGCATGTACAATTGGATACTGCCCGCGCCACCGAAGCCCGCTTGGTGGCTGAGCGTGACGGACTGCATAGCGTTACCTTTCCCAAAGAGCTGGAAGCTAAAAAAAGTGATCCGCGCATAGCCAACAATATTACTTCGCAACAGCAATTGTTCAGCGCCCGCCAAAGTTCCCTGAAAAACGAGTTGGGAGCCTTCGAAGAAAATATCACTGGCCTGAAGAGCAATTTGACAGGACTGGAAGAGTCCATGCTAGGCAAGAAACAGCAGCTGGTGTTCTTGAAAGAGCAGCTGGATGGCATGCGCGATTTAGCGAAAGACGGCTATGTTGCGCGGAATCGCTTGCTGGACCTGGAACGTACTTATACCCAGGTGAACTCTGGCATCTCGGAAGACTTGGGCAATATCGGACGTGCACGCGCGCAGATATCAGAAATAACTTTGCGCCGCATGCAGAGACAGCAAGATTATCAAAAAGAAGTTCGTACTCAATTATCAGACATACAAAAAGAAGCTGAAGCTCTTGATAACCGTGTTGAAGCCCTGGATTATGACTTGAATAACGTACTGGTCAAGGCTCCAGTCGATGGTACCGTCGTCGGCATGAATGTGTTCACCAGAGGTGCCGTAGTAGGTCCAGGCTTTAAATTGATGGAGATCGTACCTAGCGAAGATGCCTTGATCGTGGAAGGCGAGGTGCCGGTCAATTTGATCGACAAGGTGCATGCAGGGTTGAAAGCGGAACTGGTATTCAGTGCGTTCAATCAAAATCAGACGCCGCATATCCCGGGCGAGATCACGCAGGTTTCCGCTGACCGGCTGGTCAACGAGCGTACCGGCCAGCCCTACTATAAACTGCGGGCGAAGGTCGCACCTGAAGGTATGAAATTGATCGCTCACTTGCAGATACGCCCGGGTATGCCGGCCGAGGTATTCGTCAAGACCGGTGAGCGTACGATGATGAGTTATTTGTTGAAGCCGGTATTTGATCGGGCCAAGACCTCGATGACTGAGGAGTGATGATGCCGAAGATATTTTTACGGCGCGCACTGGTCGCTTGCTTGAGTACCGCTTTTTTTTGCCAGGCAAATAATGTGGCAGCCTTGGGTCTGTTACAGGCTTATGACGCTGCCTTGCAAAATGACCCTACCTACCGTTCGGCTATTTTCGAAAATCAGGCAGGTCAGGAAAATAGGGCGCTCGGCAGATCCAATCTGTTGCCTAATGCCCAGCTTAATTATTCAGCGGGCAAGAACAAGTCAGAATTAACGCAGCCGAATTTCTTTGGCGTATTGACGACGAGCCATCCCGAATATACCAGTTCCTCCGGTAGCGTTTCTGTTCGCCAGACCTTGTTCAACCTTGACGCTTATGCACGCTACAAAC
>JAZJYB010000031.1:0-18584 GCA_040390685.1 Pseudomonadota bacterium
CCCGTCTGTTTCAACGGGAGGCGAATCATAGCAAAGCTTGGCCGGGGTTGGCAAGACTTTTTATTAAATGAGTACATGGCTAGGGTAAAGGCGCTTCTGACGCAAGGCCAGAAACCCGTTTAAGCTACTTAGCGCCAGGAGAAAAATCAATAGATAGTATTGAAACTTCTATGTAGCCGGATTGTTAGCGGCTTTTCCCTGACAGTAAGATCAGGTAACCGCTGCATTATCTATACTGTCTGCGGATTTCAATAGGGATTGCACCGCGCGCTCGAATAGCGGCTCACTCTCTAAAAAGCGCACTCGCCCATGTGCAATCATGCGCCGGAACATGCGCACACTAACGATCGATGGCTCATCTTGTCCAGTCAAACTCAATACGAGATTGGTTTGTGTCGGATCCACCCAATTTAGCCAACCTTGACTCGGCATACCGCCGAGATTAATTTCTAACGCAACACCGCTGCGCAGGCGCTCTTGAATACCTTTGGGACTTAACTCATCTGAATTAACAGAAAGAGTCACATCAAGGCTTTCAGATGGCAATTCCAGATCGAATACCTGATCCAACATTTGCACTTTTATATCAAGTTCCTTGATGGCCTGTGCTAAAAATTTTTGCGAATCAGATTGATTGTCAGCCTTAACTTCTCCTCGGAGGCTTCCTTCGGCATTGTTAACAAACAGATCAAAATGTTCATGAATTGCCGACAATGAAGGGACATTTGCAAGCGTCGCTGAATGGCTTGCCCTGAGTGCACTTGTATGGGCATCCACCAACCAATTCATTAACACCTGCAATTGTGTTTTATCGAAATTAATTGATGCCAATCCCTCCCGCAAGGTATTCAAAATGATGGGGAGCAGCGCGAACAGCTGAGTCCGGTCATCTTCTCTGAGCTTGGGGACAATACTCCATAAAAGATCGGGTACTAATAAGCGATAATCACGGGATCTCTTTTCATTAGTACGGTCAGCTAATTCAATTGCATGCACCCAGGTATTTTCTAAAAATTCATGTAAGTACTTATCAATTGTCAGGCCCAATAAGGCTTCACCCATTTGCGCCGAAGTATGTGCAAAACGCAAAGTATGATTTTGTGCTTGTTCAACTACTTCAACTGCCCGTTCAATTTTTTTATCGCCCGCGCGTAATTCTCTCGCAATAAACGCATCAAATTCATCGAGCATCTTAGAGAATAATTGCGGATTTTCACTATCGTCCTTCAATAAGGTTTCGACGATACGGCAAATTTCGGCAGTGATATGAGCGCCGCTCGGATCTAATTGTTTCAATCCCAAAGAGATTGAACCAATCCGATTCACCAACATCCTTGCTGGATGTCCTTTTTGCGTCAGTAAGGACGTATCGCGCAAGGCGACCTTCAAGACCATAAACTGCAGGCGTCCGAGTTGGGCTCGTACTTCGGCGGGTACTTGGTTATCACGCAAAATAAATTCAAAAAGCATTGCCACAATATCTATGGTCATTTGCTCATCGATATTGTGGGTCATCTCATTGAGTGCCGCCCGTTGTTCCAAAATTAGATTACGGACTCCTCCGTTACTATCTATCATTTCGGCGGTACTTGGGGTAAATGCCATCTGCATCTTATGCACCGAACTTGCTATTCGGACCGCACTTAAATGAGAGGCACCTTCCGCCCCCATCCCATGCTGACCAGAAAAAACCTCTCCGCCATTCTGTCGACTATCAACACCACCGCTGCCACTCTGGGAAGCACCCACAGGGCTGTTCATATCATCGGAAAATTCACCACCGCCTGCACCACCCTCGACATTCGATAATTGCCCATCGGAAATTGCATTGCCGAAGTTTTCGACCAGACGACCATCACCGGCAGTAGGTTTGCCGCCGCCGAAAAATTTGCGCAAAACTCCACCGACCGCTTGCCCGCCACCAAGCCAGCCAAATTGACTTTTCGATTCGTTCGCTTGATTTACTAAGGAATTCTGGCCGCCTTGCGACGAACTTTGGCTACCCTGTAACTTTGCTGGCCCTGACCCAACAGACATTCCAAGTATGGAATCAAATAGTTGCTCAATTTGATTTCCCCAATTATTGGCATTATCTCTTCCATATGACCCTTGTCGGAAATTTTGCTTCGCGCTTTCCGGGCCCCGCATCTGGCTATGCCGAAATGGCTGATCGAACTCGCCAGATTCCAATGCCTGATTGTCGCCATACTCATCCGGTGCGGACTGGTTAGGTAATTTTTTTATCTTTAGCTGCAACTGCGCAGCAATGCCATGTTTTGCCAGATGCGCGTTAAGGCTTTCATAAATCGTCGGCACAAAACTGAGGAAATTATCTGCGAATGTTTGCGTTAGCAAAGTCGTCAAAGCCTGATTCAGGCCAAAATTTTCGAACGAGGTTGCAATACACCTAGTAAATAAGTAAGGCCGAAATGGATTTTCACGTTCCGCAGTGACATCTTGTTCAAAGATTAAAGCGATACGTATATTTAAATCTCGCAGTTGTCCCTCGGCTTCGTTACGAAATCGAGTGGTAATATCATCGATACGCAATTCGTCTTCGAAGGTGTTTGCATCCAGAAGAGTTAGGCTATCAGCACTAAATGAAAGCGCAGATTCAGGTCGAAAAGTATTGTAGGTAGTTTGGAAACTGCGCGCTAACAAGCTCTCCATATTTTTATTCAATTGGTGCATCAGGGACGATTCCTGATCATGCAACACCGCGCGCGCATTTAATAGACGCCCTTGTTCGGAAGACGAATAGCTGATATCAGCTTTATTGAACAAATCTTTAACGCAACGAGGAATCGTGGTCTGCGCTGCATCAAGGAAGGCACGCAAAAACTCCGCGCGTGAGGTAATTAGCAAGTCATTCAAATCCATACTTTTCCTCGTCATGCAAAAGGCACGAAAACACTAAAACTATAATCAAGTACTTGCCTTAAGTATATGAATATTTGAGCACAACGATGACTATTTGTTGCCTCTACAGTTTTGTTACATGACTTTTGCGCCAATTAGCGATAGATACTAAATTCAAGCTGTCTTTTTCTTCTTTGCTACCGTCTTTTTTACCGGCACTGCATCAGTTTTTTCTAATTTCGCTTTCGCAGCACCCTTAGCAGGCGCTTTGGCCTTTCGCTCTTCAAACTCAAAGCTGATTTTGCCATCCTTGCCTCGAACCAAAAATGCCTTGAAAGGCCGGCGCGTCCTTTGAGAAATAAAACCAGGCAATAAATCAGTTTTCCCATCGTTAAGTAATTTAACCATTTGTTCAGGCAAAATTTCTTGTTGCAAGATAATCCGGCCACTACGGAAATCGCAAGCCTTTGGTCTCGCAACGGTTTTTTCACAAACGTAAGCTAAACCCAATTCATACACATTGCTGGCGCATTTTGGACAAGGTCCAAGTGGCGTTTGCTCTGTAAAATCAACTGCTTCCGCATTTTCATCATCCTGATTTTGACCAAAGTCAAATTCGAGTTTGAAATTATTATTCTCTTCATCACGCACGATTTTCAGTATCGCAGCGAATGGCCTACCCATCTTGGAGCGGAAGCCTTGCAGCGGACCTATCTCGCGCTTACTCAACACTTCTTCCACCTCAGCCACTTCAAACTGACGGCTGCCGGGCGTTTTGCTCATCGAGAATTCACATTTTGTGCAAGCAAAACGGCGGTAATTTTCTTTCACTACACCGCCACAATTCGGGCATGGCGTATGTAACGTCGCGTAATCCCCTGGAATAGTGTCGTTATTATATTCCTTGGCACGTTTGACAATAATTTGCGTCATTTGTGCAATTTCACGCATGAATTCTTCACGGCTGATTTTGCCGCGTTCCATTTGCGAAAGTTTGTATTCCCATTCTCCGGTTAATTCTGGCGAAGTCAGTTCATCGACACCTAAACCACGAAGCAAGATCATTAATTGAAAAGCCTTGGCCGTTGGAACTAATTCTCGGCCTTCGCGATATAAGTATTTTTCGTAGATTAGGCCTTCGATTGTGGCTGCTCGAGTCGCTGGCGTTCCCAAGCCTTTGCCTGCCATCGCTTCACGCAATTCACCATCATCGATTAACTTACCGGCACCTTCCATGGCGGACAACAAGGTTGCCTCTGAATAGCGCGCTGGCGGCTTGGTGACTAAACCATTCGCAGTGACTTTTTCAGTTTTTACTTTTTCGCCATTCGCTACCGCGACCAGGTTTCCACTGTTTTCTGGATCGGAATCATCTTGTGCTTCCTTGCCATAAATCGCCAGCCAACCGGGATTGGTCATTACCTTGCCCTCAGTCTTAAACTGATGACCAGACACTTCGGTAATCCGCGTTGTTACCTGGAACTCGGCTGCCGGAAAGAACACCGCCATAAACCGGCGGGTAACCATGTCGTAAAGTTTTTGCTCTGGTTCAGACAAATTTTTTGGCGCCTGGCCAGTCGGTATGATCGCAAAGTGATCACTGATTTTTGCATTGTCAAAAATACGCTTGTTTGGCTTAACCCAATTGTTCTTTAAGATCTGCGAAGAGAATTGATGAAAATTATTACTTTCAGACAATGTCTCCAGAGTCTGTTTCACCGTATCGATGTAATCTTCCGGTAAATGACGGGAATCAGTACGGGGATAAGTTAACACCTTGTGCTTTTCATACAATGCCTGCGCCAGACCCAAGGTATTTTTTGCGGAAAATCCAAATCGCGAGTTAGCTTCGCGTTGCAAGCTAGTCAAATCAAACAGGGCAGGCGCCATTTGCGTTGCCGGTTTCGATTCTTCTCTGACATTACCTTGTTTGCCTCGGCAAGCTGCAACAATAGAGTCAGCAGCAGCCTTTGCCCATAGACGCTCGGCTTTTTTCTCTGGATCCGTTTCATCTTTCTTGAACTGGTGATCCAGCCATCGCCCTTCATAAACGCCGGCGGCACAGATAAATTCAGCGCGCACTTCCCAGAAATCCCGTGAAACGAAATTCTTAATTTTTTCTTCACGCTCAACTACTATCGATAAAGTCGGTGTTTGCACACGACCAACGGTAGTCAAATAAAAGCCGCCTTCTTTGGAATTGAAGGCTGTCATCGCCCGGGTGCCGTTAATTCCGATTAACCAATCGGCCTCAGAGCGGCAACGCGCAGCATCGGCAAGTGGCAACATTTCTTCATCAGTGCGCAATTTCTTAAAGCCATCGCGGATTGCACCTGGCGTCATGGATTGCAACCACAAACGGCTGACCGGCTGTTTCGCCTTGGCGTGCTGTGCAATCAAGCGGAAAATTAACTCACCTTCGCGGCCAGCATCGCAGGCGTTAATCAGGGCGGAGACATCCTTGCGTTTAATGAGTTTATTCAGAACCTTAAGGCGAGACTCCGTTTTTGCTATAGGGTTTAAGGCAAAATGCGGCGGAATCATTGGTAAGTGGGTAAAAGTCCACTTACCTCGTTTAACGTCATATTCTTCCGGCACCGCTATTTCAAGCAAATGTCCGACCGCCGAAGACAAAACATATTCATCTGACTCGAAGTAATCATCGTGCTTGGTAAAACCACCTAAGGTTTTGGCGATATCGTTTGCAACGGAAGGCTTCTCGGCGATGATGAGAGTTTTGGTCATTGGGGGTATTCTCAGGTAAATTTCTTAGTATTGCGTTTTAACAATAGTTTATGGCAAATAACAAAACCATTATGCCCACAAGGGCAAATTAAACGTAAGACTAACCTAATTGCTATGACTTAGCGGGAAATGATGGAGAGGATCAACGAAAAAATTGAAAAATAATGTGATTTTTGCCACAAATTTTGTGGTTTTGGCAGCCTAAAGCTAATGCAACAGGCGAGGTTCGCTCTCTTGATCTGAAAGTAATAGCTCATCAAACATTAACATATCTGGCTCTTTACCCTGACTCCAGAGCATCATCAGCACGATGACTTTTAGCTTATCCAAGGGCACCGGTGACTCATTAATCGCCAGCGCACGCTCGATAACAATTTCCCTTTGTTGAGAATCAAGCAAATTTGCCGATTCAAGAAATTGTATGAATCCCATTGCCAGAGTACCAAGTACTGCGACTTCCTGGCGAGCGTACACACGAAAACCCTTTGACGCTCTTGACTCCGCTTGATCAAGTACAGGTCCACTGACTAAACCATTAGTTGTGTCAGCCAAGACAGTCAACCAATCCAAGGCTTCTGAAATTTCATCTTGCTCAAAGCCAACGGCAGAAAGTTTCTTGGTTAAAGCGGCCGTATCTGGACAGGCGTCCGGACGGTAATAGGTTTCGTAGAGGTAAACAAGGATATCAAACATAGTGTTACTGTAGCTTCTAGGCGCATTTGAAACAAGCCCCAAGATCTTTTTTATTTAAAAAAACACTTTAACTCTAATGAAAATCTTCCTATGAAATTAAAAGTATTATTTCAGACGCCTGACCATGCCCCCTGACAAATTTTCTAGTTTTCCTTCAAGTTCGTGCTGCAAGAGTTGCCCGGTTAAACTGCCAATATCGCACCCGGTACGCTGCACCAAGACATCCACATGTACCGGGTCATATCCTAACGCTACAAGTAACCAGTCACCAGATTCGTCGTCGCTTGTTGGATCTGAATCCTGCGTTTTAGTCGTTCTGGAAGTTGAATTAATGTCCAGTTCCTCTAAGATATCTTGTGCCGAATCGACTAGTTTGGCACCTTGCTTGATGAGTTGATGACATCCTTTGGAGAGCGGAGAATGGATCGAACCAGGGATAGCAAACACATCGCGACCTTGTTCTGCTGCCATCCTCGCAGTAATCAAGGAACCTGACTTTGCCGCTGCCTCAATCACCAACACGCCTTTGGCCAAGCCCGAGATAATTCGATTACGACGTGGAAAATTGCTCGCTATAGCAGGCATACCAAGTGGGTACTCACTAACGATACATCCATGATCGGCAATCAGATGTGCCAAGCCACTATTTCGCGCGGGGTAGACAATATCGGCGCCGGTTCCTATCACTGCAACGGTAGAACCAACACCGCGCAATCCGCCTTGATGTGCGGCGGCATCAATGCCCGCCGCCATCCCCGAGCTAATGGTCAAGCCAGACTGGCTTAATGCTTCGGAAAATTTTTCCGCATTTGCGATGCCTTGGGCAGTCGCGTTGCGGCTCCCGACTACGGCAACACTAGTCGCAGCCAGCAACTCGACACGGCCTTTAGCGTAAATCAGGATAGGCGGATCGGCAATATCAAGCAATGCCTTTGGGTAGGCATCGTCTGCCAATGTTAAGACGTGGTTATTTGGGTTTTCACACCACAATCTAGTGCGTTCAATCTGCACCAGAACGTCGTCCGCCACTTGCTTTGTCAGAGTCATTGCAACTCTTTCCGGCACGACTTGACTCAGCGCAGAAAAATCAGCTTTGAAGATATTTGAGGGCAAGCCAAATACTGACAATAGTTTGCGCGCTTTATCTAAACCGACCCCGGTTGTTTGTATCAACCGGAGCCAGTCTATCCAATCCTCATTACGCTGACTCACAAATTTCTACGTGTAATTCTTACGACTACTCGGGAGATTTTGCGACGTCGCCAACAGTAACTGTGTCAGTCACCTGCATAACCAAACCATAAGAAATATTCTTAAAGACACGGAAAACAAATAATGTTCCATAGGACTCATCTGGCAGGCGAATAGGTTTTTTATTATCTGTAGGATCTGCAATAATCTGCCCAAAACGTGCCAGTTCCAAGACCGTGCCGACGTTCAATCCCGCATCGGCGCCACGGTTCACGCTAATGATCTGGTTTTGTCCGGCCTGATTCACGCCACCATAGATAGAAACTACACGCGCCTTGGTCACACGCTCAGGTGGATGCGGCGCATAGTTTTGAATTGGCGTTGGAGGAATCGGCATAAGTCGATCTCCCACAGTCATTTCTTCTTTGGCATTGACAACGATAAAAGTATCAACGCCATCGGGAGTTTTTGCCGTGCGGTCGAGTTTGACTGTACCCAAAAATACCGCTTCAAAACCAATAACCGCTTTGGTCTCAGGATCTTTTAACGGCACGCCTGGACGGAATACCTGGAACGATGTTCCGCCTTTTAAATCACCGCGAACATAAGCTTTGTCGTTCTTCGACATATTCACGCGGCCTTCTTGTGCCGCGACGATACGCGGTGCAGTCGCTAATTCATCTTTATCAATAATTAAAGGTTGAACCAGAAATGGCTCAATCAAATTCGATGGAATTGACGGAATTCCATCCTTTCCCAGACTGCT
This sequence comes from Pseudomonadota bacterium, assembly GCA_040390685.1. Taxonomy (GTDB): domain Bacteria; phylum Pseudomonadota; class Gammaproteobacteria; order Burkholderiales; family Burkholderiaceae_D; genus Undibacterium. Next base: position 8,255 of record JAZJYB010000031.1, read on the forward strand.
AGAGCGGATCTGCGGTGTCAGATGAGTTGTGCCCGACACTCCAGTCACATTGCCACCAACCGGGCTACCCAAACGCAGGCGTCCGGTGGTTCGATCAAAGTAAACTATTTGGTTTGGATAAATCCAGTGAGGATTACGGATTTCTTCCTTATTCATGCCCCAGACTTCCGGCCAGCACCAAGGGTTTTGTAAAAATTTGCCGGAAATCCCCCACAGGGTATCGCCTTTTACAACCACATGTTTATCTGGTGCGTCGGGCAAGAATGCGCATTTTTGGCCCTTAGGCACTCGTGGCTCGTCTTGAGCGTAGGCATCCGATGCATGCAAAGCCGGGAAGGCGATAGCAAGGAGTAGAGCGATTGTGCTAAACTTTTTCATGAAATTTATCCGTTGCCTGATTCTGATTATTAATAATGCTACATCGTTAATAAGCTTGTAGCAAATTTACATTGTCCTGCATAAACAAGCATGATGCAGCCAATCTTGCCAATTTGGATCAAATTTTGCCCATAAATCCTTGAACTAGCAAGAGAAAACGCACACCAACAGCTTTACTCTGTTGTGAAAAGCCCTATGTCAATATTAAATATCCTCCGTTATCCCGACCCGCGCCTGCATAAAATAGCCAAATCCGTCACTGTTTTTGACGATAGGCTAAAAAAACTGGCGGCCGACATGGCTGAAACCATGTACGACGCACCAGGCGTAGGCTTGGCGGCACCGCAAGTCGATGTGCATGAGCAGTTGGTCGTGATCGATATCTCTGAAACCAATAGCGATTTGTTGATTTTGATCAATCCAGAAATTATCTGGAGCAGTCCTGAACGCAAAATGTACGATGAAGGATGCCTCTCTGTGCCAGGCGTCTATGATGGAGTGGAGCGCGCGGCGGAAGTCAAAGTCCGGGCTCTGGACATCAATGGCGAGTCATTTGAAATGCATGTCGACGGTTTACTCGCGGTTTGTGTACAGCATGAAATGGATCATCTGATCGGTAAGGTCTTTGTCGAATATTTGTCGCCGCTGAAACGCAATCGCATCAAAACCAAAATGCTCAAGGAAGAGCGCCAGGAACAATACGAAAAACAGCGTGGCCGTCGATGAAAGTAGTTTTTGCCGGCACCCCTGAATTTGCCGCCGTCGCTCTCAAAGCCTTATATGACGCCGGTTTTGAGATTGTATTGGTGCTGACTCAACCGGATCGTCCGGCAGGGCGAGGCATGCAGATGCATGCCTCGGCCGTCAAACAATTTGCCTTGCAACATCAGATTCCTGTTACTCAACCAATCTCATTACGCCTTGACGGCAAGTATCCGGATGAAGCGCAACAAGCACATGTCTTGCTGCAAAACACTCCGCATGATGTGATGGTTGTGGCCGCGTATGGGCTGATTTTGCCGCCCTCGGTATTGGGAATACCTCCACTAGGTTGCATCAATATTCACGGATCTTTATTGCCACGCTGGCGCGGTGCCGCACCCATTCATAGAGCCATCGAGAGTGGTGATGGCATCACCGGCATCACGATCATGCAGATGGAACAAGGTCTGGATACTGGCCCGATGTTAGCGATAGAAAGCGTCCCCATTGCGCCCGATGATAATACCGGTAGCCTGCATGACAAGCTCGCCAGTTTGGGCGGAGAAATGATCGTCAAGACCTTGCGCGCTATGGAACATGGGCCATTGGCTGCCACCGTGCAGCCGGAAGCAGGCGTAACTTATGCAGCCAAAATCAGCAAAGAAGAAGCGGCGCTGGATTTCAATTTGTCCGCAAAGGCGATAGATAGAAAAATCCGGGCGTTCAATCCCTTCCCTGGTGCACATGCAAACCTAGCTGGTGCAATCATAAAGATCTGGCAGGCAGAGTTGGTCGAGAGCATGGCGGGTGATTATGCTTCTGGCCAAGTGATTGCAGCGAATGCGCACGATGGCATTTTGCTAGCTTGCGCTTCGGGTGATTCTGTTTTACGTTTGACCGAGCTGCAAAAACCCGGCGGAAAACGTCTGCCTGTCGCAGAATTCCTCAAGGGTTTTGCCATTCAGCCCGGGCAAATTTTTTCAAGTTAAGCTTTTCCCCGCTCGCCAGACAAGGATTTCTGCGCGGCACGGCTAATCGCCAATACCGCCGGATGGGTGAGTTTTCTTTGTACCGAAATGGCATAAAACTGCTCTTTTATCTCCTCGGTACTTCCCGCCAATTGCACATCATATTGACGAACAACGGTATCGGCGATATCGGAAGGTTGAGCAAAAAATCCTGCACCGGCTTGACCGAACGCACTCATCAACGCACTATCATCAAATTCTCCGGTTATCCGTGGATGCAATTGATGTGCATTTAACCAATGCATGAGCTTCGAGCGCAAGGCTGAATCGTCACCCGGCAATAACAAGGGCGCGCCATCCAGGCAAGCGGGAAATGGTGCAGGATACTGCTGCATTAGCTCTTTGGTGCCGAAGAAGCTAATCCCACATTCGCCCAATTGATGGGTGTATCCGCGCACATTCACGGTGGTCGGCATCGGCGTATCGGTGATGATGACATCAAGCTTATGCATCGCCAGTTCGGCAAGCAGATATTCCAACTTTCCTTCACAGCAGTTAATTCTTAAGGTTTGTGGCATCCTCAAAGCTGGCTCCAGCAATCGATAGGCGACGGACTTGGCCACCGCATCCGAGACCCCAACCCGCAATTGAACCACACGTTCACTCGGCAAGTGATGCAAGACCTGCTCGAGCTCCTGTCCTAAGGAAAAAATATCTTCCGCGTAGCTTAAAACCAGTCGCCCAGCCTCGGTTAACTCAAGATTGCGCCCACTCTTTTTAAACAACTTCTCACCTTGGATAGATTCAAACAAGCTCAATTGCCCGCTGATTGTTTGCGGCGTGAGATGCAGTTGTTCGCTGGCACGGGCAATACTGCCTGCTTTGGCCACCACCCAAAAATAATGCAGATGCTTGTAATTGATATTCGACATGGCTCACGGAAGGATATTTCATCGAAATTTGCGATGTATTTCTCAATTATATTCGACTTTTTTTGTTATTTTGCGACGCCTATAATTGCCGCACCTTCTTTTCCGAAGGGGCGCCTCAACTATTTCTAGCGTCTTCCATATTTCAGGAGAAAAGCATGACAATCTTAAATCGTTCCGCCATCCGCGACGCTCAAACTGTTGACTATATCGACAGCAGTGTCAATGCCGGTCACAAAGTATTACGCAACACCTACATGTTGCTATCGATGACTTTGCTGTTTTCCGCCCTGACTGCGGGCGCAAGCGTTCTCTTTTCGCTACCTAGTCCGGGCATCATCATTACGCTGGTAGGCTACTTTGGCTTGCTGTTTTTGACGACCAAGCTGCGCAATAGCGCCTGGGGTATCGCTTCAGTATTCGCCTTGACTGGCTTCATGGGTTTCACGCTTGGCCCTATCATCAGCCACTATCTTGGCATGGCAGGTGGCAGCGGCGTTGTCATGGGTGCAATGGCCTTAACTGGCATTATTTTCATGGGCTTATCAGCGTATGTGCTGATCAGTAAGCGCGATTTTAGCTTCATGGGTGGCTTCTTGATGATCGGTATGCTGGTCGCTTTTGTGGCTAGTCTTGGTGCGATCTTTTTCCAGATTCCGGCGCTGTCGTTGACGATCTCGGCGGTCATGGTCTTACTCATGTCCGGCATGATCTTGTTTGAAACCAGCAATATTATTCAAGGAGGCGAAACCAACTACATCATGGCCACGGTTAGCCTTTACATCACCATTTTCAATCTTTTCACCAGCTTATTGCAGCTGCTGGGCTTTATCGAAAAAGAATAAATCGAATAAATCTTATGCAGCACACCGCTGCCTAAGCTCAGAACGCCTGCCTGACATCAGGCGTTCTATCTTTAAAAGAACAGAAAGTAACACTGCATGCTACAAACTATCGCCCAACCTTGGATGTGGGCCGCATTCATCCTGTTTGTACTTGGTATGCTCGCCATAGACATTTTCGCCTTAGGCGGGTCGCGCTCACACAAAGTCAGCATCAAGGAAGCGGCTAGCTGGACAGGAATCTGGATCAGTCTGGCCCTGCTGTTTGATTTAGGACTGTGGGTGTACCTGAACGAAACCATGGGCAGCGCCGTGGCAGATGCCAAAGCGATGGAATTTCTCACCGGTTACGTGATCGAGGAATCTCTATCGATCGACAATATGTTTGTGTTTCTGCTGATATTTGGTCATTTTTCAGTGCCGCTACAATATCAACGCAAGGTCTTGCTGTACGGTGTTTTGGGCGCCATCGTCTTGCGCATCGTGATGATACTGGCGGGTACCTGGGTGGTCACGCAATTTGCCGGCGTGCTTTACCTGTTTGGGGTGTTCCTGCTAGTGACCGGAATGCGCATGCTGATCGCTGCGGAAAAAGAACCTGACCTCGAGCAAAATCCGGTATTGCGTCTGGCAAAAAAATTACTGCCCTTTACCACAGGTTTTCGCGAGGAAAAATTCAGCGTCATCGAGAATGGCAAGCGCGTATTCACACCGCTGTTTTTAGTCCTGATCCTGATTGAAGTGTCAGACGTGGTGTTTGCGGTGGATTCTATCCCAGCGATTTTTGCCGTGACAACTGATCCCTTCATCGTCTTCACCTCGAACATTTTCGCCATTATGGGTCTGCGTGCCCTGTACTTTTTGTTGGCCGACATGGCTGATCGCTTCCATTTGCTTAAATTTGGCCTAGCCTTTGTCTTGATGTTTGTCGGCGTGAAAATGCTGATCGTGAAGTGGATGCATATACCGACGACGGTATCACTGTTGGTGATTGGCAGTTTGCTTGCCAGTTCGATTATTGCCAGTTTAATCGCCACGCGTAAGACAAAATAGTTTATTGTTTTTCCCCTTTGGCGCACCTTCCTTTCGGCGGTGCGCTTTTTTTTGCCCGCATCGACACCAGCATTCAGCACCGTTTCGGCGATGCCGAAATGGCATAAACATCTAACCACAAAGTCTAATAAAAACGTCGGTGATCACGTGTGGCGCGCGCCCAAGCCATTGATTTGACGTATAATTTATCTTCCCAGCGCCAGTTTGTGACACAAATTGCGCGCGCGCGATTCAAGTACTAAGTGCAGCTAAAAAGCCCAGCTTACTTTTTAACCGATCCCGCCTGCAAAACTCTGCATGTTTGATCGGTTTTTTTGTTTTAGAGACGAATACTCATGACACACGCCACCGCCACGCCTTCTACTGAAACCATCTTGCGCAGCCTTCTGGCGCAACGCATCCTGATCCTCGATGGCGCCATGGGCACCATGATCCAGCGTTACAAGCTGACGGAAGAAGATTATCGCGCCGAGCGTTTCAAAGATTTCAGTGGGCCGGAAGGTGTGCGTGAACTGTTCGTGAAAGGCAATAACGAACTACTCTCTCTGACACAGCCGCAGATTATTCAGGAAATCCACGAACAGTATCTGGCCGCTGGTGCCGACCTGATCGAGACCAATACCTTCGGCGCCACCACGGTCGCGCAAGATGATTACCACATGGCGCATCTGGCTTACGAGATGAACCTGGCCTCGGCAAGAATAGCGCGTGCCGCCTGCGATAAATATTCCAGCGCGGAGAAACCGCGCTTTGTCGCGGGCGCACTTGGGCCTACGCCCAAGACCGCCTCGATCTCGCCAGACGTGAATGACCCGGCGGCGCGCAACGTCACTTTTGATCAACTGGTAGCGGCGTATCTGGAACAAACTCGTGGGCTAGTAGATGGCGGTGCCGATGTGCTGCTGGTCGAAACGATTTTTGATACCTTGAACTGCAAGGCCGCGCTGTTTGCCATCGATACGTATTTTGAAGAGAGCGGCAACAAACTGCCGATCATGATTTCCGGCACGGTGACCGATGCTTCTGGCCGGATTTTATCCGGTCAGACCGTACCTGCGTTCTGGAATTCGGTACGCCACGCCAAGCCACTCACCATCGGCCTGAACTGCGCACTCGGCGCCGCCCTGATGCGTCCGTACGCCGAAGAGCTCTCCAAAATTGCTGACACCTTTGTCTGCATTTACCCGAACGCCGGCCTGCCGAATCCCATGAGTGACACCGGCTTTGACGAGCTGCCGGCTGATACCTCCGCTCTGCTGAAAGAATTTGCCGAAGCCGGTTTCATCAATATCGCCGGTGGTTGCTGCGGCACCACGCCGCCGCATATCAAGGCGATTGCCGATCTGCTACAAAGCCAGAAGCCACGCGCCATTCCGGAAATTGCTCCGGCCATGCGTTTGTCTGGCCTGGAACCATTCACGATCGACGCTGAATCTTTATTCGTCAACGTCGGCGAGCGCACCAATGTCACTGGCTCGAAAGCGTTCGCGCGCCTGATCCTCAATGAGCAGTACGACGAAGCCCTGGCCGTTGCGCGCCAGCAAGTGGAAAACGGCGCGCAAGTCATCGACATCAACATGGATGAAGCGATGCTCGATTCACTGGCCGCCATGACGCGCTTCCTGAACCTGATCGCGTCTGAACCCGACATCGCGCGCGTGCCCATCATGATCGACTCATCCAAGTGGTCAGTGATAGAAGCGGGCCTGAAATGCGTGCAGGGCAAGACCATCGTCAACTCGATTTCGATGAAAGAAGGCGAAGAGCAATTCCTGCACCAAGCCAGACTCTGCAAGCGCTATGGTGCGGCAGTGATTGTCATGGCCTTCGATGAAAAAGGCCAGGCCGACACTTACGAGCGCAAGATAGAAATTTGTAAACGTGCCTACGATCTGTTGATAGAGCAATGCGATTTCGATCCTTACGACATCATCTTCGATCCGAATATTTTCGCCATCGCTACCGGCATCGAAGAGCACAATAATTACGCCGTTGATTTCATCAATGCAACGCGCTGGATACACCAGAATCTGCCGGGTGCAAAAATCTCCGGCGGGGTTTCCAACGTCAGTTTCTCATTCCGTGGCAATGACCCGGCACGCGAAGCGATCCACACGGTGTTCTTGTATCACGCGATTCAGGCTGGCATGACCATGGGTATCGTCAACGCCGGCATGATGGGTTTGTATAGCGAGCTCGATCCCGAACTGCGCGAGCGCACCGAAGACGTAGTGCTGAATCGCAGGGAAGATGCGACCGAACGCATGATAGAAATCGCCGCCACGCTGAAAGCTGGCGGCAAGAAAGAAGAAGCCACGCTGGAATGGCGCAGCGATACTGTTGAAAAACGCCTGGCGCATGCGATGGTACATGGCATCACGCAATGGATAGTCGAAGACACGGAAGAAGCACGCCTCAATGTATTGAACAGCGGCGGGCGCCCTATCCATGTTATCGAAGGCCCATTGATGGCCGGTATGAATATCGTCGGCGACCTGTTCGGCCAAGGCAAAATGTTCTTGCCACAAGTGGTTAAATCGGCGCGCGTGATGAAGCAGGCGGTCGCGCATCTGGTGCCGTTTATCGAAGAAGAAAAGCGCCTGTCCGGCGACAATAAGCCGAAAGGCAAGATCGTCATAGCCACCGTCAAGGGTGACGTGCACGACATCGGCAAGAACATCGTCACGGTGGTCTTGCAATGTAATAATTTTGAAGTCGTCAACATGGGCGTGATGGTGCCCTGCTCAGAAATCCTGGCGCGCGCCAAACTGGAAAACGCCGACATCATCGGCCTCTCCGGCCTGATCACGCCATCACTCGAAGAGATGGCGCACGTCGCCAAAGAGATGCAGCGCGACCCGCATTTCCGCATGCTGAAAATCCCGCTGCTGATCGGTGGCGCCACCACCAGCCGTGCCCATACCGCGGTGAAGATCGCACCGAATTACGAAGGTCCGGTGGTGTATGTGGCAGACGCCTCGCGCTCGGTCTCGGTAGCGCAATCGTTATTGACACCCGAAAGCCGCGAGCAGTATATGAGCGAACTGGCGACCGATTACGAGCGCATACGTGTACAACACGCGAACAAAAAAGCGGTGCCTATGCTGACTTTGAAACAGGCTCGCGCGAATAAAATGAAAGTCGATTTCACCGGAGCGAATGCGCCAGTGAAACCGAAATTCATCGGCCGCCGCATCTTCAAGAATTTTGACCTCGCCACCATTGCGCAATACATAGACTGGGGTCCGTTCTTCCAGACCTGGGATCTGGCCGGCCCCTTCCCGGCGATACTGACCGATCCAGTGGTTGGCGAAACCGCCAGCAAGGTCTATGAAGAAGGCCAGGCCATGTTGAAAAAAATCATCGAAGGCCGCTGGCTCACAGCCAACGGCGTCATCGCTTTACTGCCGGCAAATACCGTCAACGATGATGACATCGAGATCTACAGCGATGACACGCGCACGCAAGTGGCGCTGACATATTACGGCACGCGTCAGCAAACTGAAAAACCTCTGATCGACGGCGTGCAGCGACCGAACCAATGCCTGTCCGATTTCATCGCGACTAAGGAATCCGGCATCGCCGATTACATCGGTATGTTCGCGGTGACCGCAGGTTTAGGCATAGAAAAATACGAAAAACGCTTCGAAGACGCGCACGACGACTACAGCAGCATCATGCTGAAATCTCTGGCAGACAGATTAGCCGAAGCCTTTGCCGAATGCCTGCACGAACGCGTACGGAAAGACCTTTGGGGCTATGCCAGCGATGAGGTTTTATCGAATGCCGATCTGATCAAGGAAAGCTACAAGGGCATACGTCCGGCACCCGGTTATCCGGCTTGCCCTGAACATACGGTGAAGACTGAAATGTTTGCGCAGATGCAGTGTAAGGAAATCGATATGCACATCACTGAATCATGGGCGATGATACCTGGTGCGGCAGTCTCGGGTTTCTACTTTGCACATCCTGAATCCAAGTATTTTAGTGTAGGTAAAATTGCTGATGATCAGGTGGTGGATATGGCTGTGCGGCGCGGGGTGGATAAGGAAGAGGTTGAGCGGTGGTTGGCGCCTAATTTGTGATTAAACATGAGGCATTTATAGAAATTTTGACTTGCCAATTAAGGAAATTTTGAGCATGATGCTTCGGCAATAAAATTATAAATTTCCCTTAAGGATTAATCTCCAGATGTTTAAATTACTAGCTTTCGCTGCGGTCGCTGCCGCTTTTACAAGTAACACTTTTGCTCAAGCGGATATTGTAAAAATTCCGACTCGATTTGGGGAACTCAAAACAAATTCGAATTCTTCGCTGCAATTCAAAGGGAAAACTGTTGTGCCAGAGGTTACGATTATTAGTGACGCTTACGTGCTTTCGACATACAAACTAGAATCATCCGATGTTATTTTTGCGTCTCAGGCTGCAGGCAATTCTTGTCCAGGCCAATTCGTATTTATAACTGTATCTACAGAAGGTGCAAAATCCACTCCAGTTTTTGGCACTTGCTATGATGATGGCGACACAAAACCAATACAAATTGATCAAACCATTGCTTTTTCTATGAAAAAAATGGGAGGGAAAGGAACGTCCAGATACATCTATGAGAGAGGTGTTGTATTCGAAAATGGCAAACCAGTAAAGTAACTCGGTACCCGGATATCGTAGGATGCCAATAAACATAACGCACTACACCGTTTATTCAGTGAATCACCCATAAAATTTATTGACGATGGCTGGTCGGGGGTGGCCCGACAGCCACTCACTTTTCTTGCTTCGCCAAGAAAATGTAAGCAAAAGAAGGCGACCGCACTTCGCTGCCCTTCGGGTGCCCGATTATGCAAGTCACAAAATGGGAAGTGCCCACAACTCGCTACGCTCAGACAAGGGCACTTCTTTTTCCATTTTATGCCCTGCACAATTGGCAGCTCAGAAGCGGAATTCTAGGTCAAAGTCAGCTGCAACATCAACGTCAAAAGCAAAGTCAAAACCTACTTCAAAACCCAGGCCAAAACCTTGTGCCCGGTGATTGTCGGCATTCGTCGCTGGCTTGGCTTTTAGCTCCTTCCCCCGGGCAGGGGGAAGGTTGGGATGGGGGTCGAATGCTTCAAATTGTCGCGATCTTTATTTTGACCGCACTGAGTAAAATATCGTCATGCTTGCTCGACCGCCGCACCCCCATCCTAGCCTTCCCCCTCACAAGGGGAAGGAACTTGATACGGCAACTTTAAACTTTTTGGGTATCTTCTTGACCCGGCAATATTGTTGGTTTTGGCGTTGCTTTTGACGCCGCCCTTGACCTTCAACCGCTTGAGACGCTGCCATTTGTGCGGGGCAGAAAATGGATCAGAAAGCTTCGCTGTTTGAGCCGAAGGCGAGTTTCGAAGCTTTCCCATTTTTTGACCTGCACAAATGGGGACCCGAAGGGCAGCGAATGCGGTCGCCTTCTTTGGCATAC
>JAZJYB010000032.1:0-48291 GCA_040390685.1 Pseudomonadota bacterium
ACATCAACATCAACATCAACATCAACATCAACATCAACATCAACATCAACATCAAAAACAGGTGCTACTAATTGGCGCTGCGCGTTATCGACGAATTGGATACCCGCGTTCGCGCTAATCGTTACACATAAGTTCGACACTGCCGAATCAAGTTCCTTCCCCTTCTGAGGGGGAAGGCTAGGATGGGGGTGTGGCGGTCAAAATGAAAACAAGGATAATTTTGACCGTTCGACCCCCATCCCAACCTTCCCCCTGCCTGGGGGAAGGAGCTAAAAGCCAAGCGCAGCTACAGCGTCAAGACTTGTGGGTAACGATTAGCACATTCGCGAGTATGACGTTAATTAAATTATTCGTCCCTCCTTCAATCCGTAAACAAATTCAATACGCCATCCAGCCCGACAAAATTCAAGGCCACATCCGCTTGCGCGCGCACTACCGGTTTGGCGCGGAAGGCTACTGATAGGCCTGCGATACCCATCATCTTGAGATCATTGGCACCGTCACCCATGACGATGGCTTGCTTAGTCGAGATGCCCATCTCGGCGCAGACGCGTTCTACTGTGGCTTGTTTTTCGTCTGCGTCGACTATGCCGCCGACTACTTTGCCGGTGAGTTTGCCGTTCTGGATTTCTAGTACGTTTGAGTGCGCGTAATCTAAGCCTAATCGCGCTTTCATGTGATCGGTGAAGAAGGTGAAGCCGCCCGACACCAACAGCGTTTTCATGCCTGCCTGTTTGATGGCGGCTAGCATGGCTTCTGCGCCTAGGGACAATTGCAGGCGTTCATCGTAGACTTTTTGTAGTGCCGACGCATCCAGGCCTTTCAATAGCGCGACGCGGCGGGTCAGGCTTTCTTTGAATTCTAATTCGCCACGCATGGCCGCTTCAGTGATTTCCGATACCTGCGGTTTGAGGCCTTGCATGTCGGCGATTTCGTCTATGCATTCTATGGTGATGAGGGTGGAATCCATGTCCATCGCGACTAGCTTGAAATTACTTATCTGGCGCGATGGCGACAAGGTCATGTCGAGTTGTGCCGCCAGACATTTCGCCTCTATTTGCGTTTTGAGTTCTTTGTCGCAGTGTACGTTTTCAAGGCGAACTGCTTGCGCATTTAGTGGTGTCACTTTTTCTGCATTGACCATGTTCGCGATCTGTTTGATGAGTTCCAGGTCGGTGTTTAATATCGGTCGCAGACCTTGTAGGGTGATATTCATTTGGGTGTGATTTGTTAGATTATTGCAGAGCGCGCATGGTGGATTTGATTTGCGCTACACGTGCCGCCAGATCCGGCATATTCGCGGTGATGCGCAGCTTGTCTTGTCCGTTAAGTTTGATGTGTTTGTTCTTTTGTACCAGATCGATAATCCGCATAGCATCGATCGGTGGTTGCGGTTCAAATTGCAGGGTGGCTGCTTCGCTATGCGCATCGATCTTGATGATGCCCAGCGGCTTGGCAGCGACGCGCAAACGGTGCGTTTCTAATAGCGATTTGACTGGCTCCGGCAGCTTGCCGAAGCGGTCTATCATTTCTTCTTGCAAGTCATCAATCGCATCCGGTTTGTTGCAATTGGCCAGACGCTTGTAGATCGATAGACGTTCATGCACGTCGCCGCAGAAATCGGCCGGGAGCAGGGCGGGGATGTGCAGATTGATTTCTGTCATGGTCGAGAGCGGTGCAGCCAGGTCGGGTTCCTTGCCATTTTTCAGCGAACGTACCGCTTCACTTAACATATCGGAATACATCTGGAAGCCGATCTCGTGCATCTCGCCTGATTGGTTATCACCAAGGACTTCGCCGGCGCCGCGGATCTCCAGATCGTGCATCGCCAGATAGAAACCGCTACCGAGTTCTTCCATTTGCTGGATCGCTTCCAGCCGGCGATTGGCTTGCTTGGTCAGGCTTTGTACGTCATGCACCAACAAATACGCATAGGCCTGATGATGCGAACGGCCCACGCGACCGCGCAGTTGATGTAACTGGGCAAGGCCAAATTTATCGGCCCTGTGCATGATGATGGTGTTGGCTGTCGGTACGTCGATACCGGTTTCAATAATCGTGGTGCACAGCAAAATGTTATAGCGCTGGGCAACAAAATCACGCATGACTTTTTCCAGATCGCGCTCGTGCATCTGGCCGTGGCCGACTGCAATGCGCGCCTCGGGAATCAGCGCTTCCAGCATGGCTTTGCGGTTTTCTATGGTCTCGACTTCATTGTGCAGGAAGTAGACCTGGCCGCCGCGTTTCAGTTCGCGCAAGCAGGCTTCACGGATCACTGAATTGTCTTCACTACGCACAAAGGTTTTGATCGCCAGACGCTTTTGCGGCGCTGTCGCAATGATCGAGAAATCGCGCAGACCTTCCAGCGCCATACCCAGAGTGCGCGGTATCGGCGTCGCAGTCAGGGTCAGTACATCGACTTCGGCGCGCAAGGATTTCAACACTTCTTTTTGCCGCACGCCAAAACGATGTTCTTCATCGATGATGACGAGACCGAGGCGCGAGAATTTAATATCCGCCGACAGCAGTTTGTGCGTGCCGATGGCGATATCCAGCGTGCCATCTTCCATTCCCTTTAATGCCGTCGCAATTTCTTTACCAGAGCGGAAGCGCGAAAGCTCGGCGATACGCACCGGCCAGTTGGCAAAGCGATCGGCAAAAGTTTGTGCATGCTGCTCGGCCAGCAGCGTGGTTGGTGCCAGGATCGCGACTTGCTTGCCACCCATCACGGCGACAAAAGCGGCGCGTAAGGCGACTTCGGTTTTGCCGAAACCGACGTCGCCGCAGATCAACCTGTCCATCGGTTTTCCAGAGGTCATGTCGCCAATCACGGCGGTAATCGCGGCGGCCTGGTCGGGTGTTTCTTCAAAGCCAAAACTCTCGGCGAAGGCTTCGTAATCTTTGTTGGAAAATTCAAACGCGTGGCCTTGGCGCAGCGCGCGGCGCGCGTACAGGTTGAGTAATTCCGCCGCCGTATCGCGGATTTGTTGCGCGGCTTTGCGTTTGGCTTTTTCCCAATTGCCTGAACCCAGCGAATGTAGCGGAGCATCATCTGGTGAGGCGCCGGAGTAGCGCGAAATCACGTGCAGTTGTGATACAGGTACGTACAGTTTTGTTTCTTTGGCGTATTCGAGATGCAAAAATTCTGTCTCGCCTTCGCCTAGATCCATGCTGATCAAACCCATGTAGCGGCCTATGCCATGGTTGCTGTGGACTACCGGGTCGCCAATTTTGAGTTCTGATAAGTCGCGCACCATGTGCTCGACTTGGGTGACGGCTTCCTGTTTTTTTCTACCGACGCGTTTGCCCGAACCTGCATACAGTTCGGTCTCGGTGATAAACGCAACTTCATCGAGGACAAAGCCCGCATGCAAAGGCGCTACGCCTAGCATCAGTTTGGCGTCAGAGGTAATGAAGTCGGTAAAGCCTTCGCACAGGCCTAGGCGAATATCGTAATCGTTGAAATACTGTTGCAGGGTTTCGCGTCTGCCCAATGATTCAGCGCAGATCAAGACGCGCTTATCGGTTTGCAGCAAAAACGAGCGCAGGTTTGTCAGTGGATCATCGGCGCGGCGGTTGACTGCCACATCCGGTAAGAAGCTGGAAATTTCTGATGCCGGGCCACCACTACTGAGTACCCAACGCGACTTGGCTTTAAGCTGGGCGAAGAAATCCTCGTCGCGTAAAAACAGCGTTTCCGGTGCCAGCACCGGTCTTTGCCGGTCGGATTTTAAAAACTGATAGCGCGATCGCGTATCGACCCAGAAGCGTTGTATGGCTTCTTCAATATCGCCGATCAGGACAAAATGCGTGGCCGCTGGCAGATAATTAAATAGCGTCGCAGTCTCGTCAAAAAACAACGGCAGATAATATTCGATACCCGCTGAAGGTATGCCGCCGCTGATGTCTTTGTAGATCATCGAGCGTGAAGGGTCGCCTTCAAACTGTTCGCGCCAGCGGCTTCTAAATGCCGTGCGTGCCGCCTCATCCATGGGGAATTCGCGCCCAGGCAGCAAACGCACTTCTTTCACCGGATACAGCGAACGCTGTGTGTCGGCATCAAAGGTGCGGATGGTTTCTATGCTGTCGCCGAATAAATCCAGTCGATACGGCAGCACCGAACCCATAGGGAAAATATCGATCAGGCCGCCGCGCACCGAGTATTCGCCAGGTGACATGACTTGCGATACGTGGGCATAACCGGCCAGCGTCAGTTGCGTTTTTAATCGCGCTTCGTTGAGTATTTCGCCTTGCTTGAAGAAGAAGGTGTAGGCCGCCAAAAATGAAGGAGGTGCCATGCGCACCAGAGCGGTGGTGGCCGGCACCAGCAAGACATCACAGTTGCCGCCGCTGATTTCATGCAAGGTCGCCAGGCGTTCAGACACCAGATCCTGATGCGGTGAAAACGCATCGTAGGGCAGGGTTTCCCAATCGGGTAATAGATGGCAGCGCAGGCCCTGATCAAACCAGGGGATTTCATCGAGCAGGCGTTGTGCATCGCCAGGGTTGGCGACAAAAATCGTCAGCATACGCTGCTGCGCCTTGAGCGCTACTGCAGTCTGCGCTAAAACTGAGGCATCAGCAGAACCGTGTAAATTCGGTAATGCAAAGCGATTGCCGGGCTTGGGGAGAGCTTTGACGAGATCAAATGACATAGACTGCAAAACTTGGTTGAATTGTTTGGTGCGCTAAGCGCCAGCGGAGCGAGGAGTGCGCACGCAGCGGCGTTTTGGCTTTAAAATGAGGCTCAATTATAAACGAAGCAGCTAGTGGCGTTTCGCCCGGCGCGAATGCTTTGGCCTAAATAAGAAAATTTAACGCCAGTGAACCCAAATTCGATTAAAACCCATCCGTCAGCGCGTTATTTCGCTCTCATTCCGGCTGCCGGTGTCGGCGCCAGAATGGGCGGCGCCATCCCCAAGCAATATCTTAAAATTGCCGGTCAGCCTATTTTGCGCCACACCGTTCAGGCATTTTTTACTTCGCCTGAAATTACCCATACTTACGTAGTAGTGAGCCCTGAAGACGCCTATGTGGACGAGGCTTTGGCCGGATTGCAGGGAGTTACTATCCTGCGTTGTGGTGGCGTCACGCGTAGAGAATCGGTTTCTAACGGCTTGCAAGCCATTGCTTCCTCCTGCGATGCGCATGATTGGGTCTTGGTGCATGATGCGGCACGACCGGGCTTGACTACACAGTTGCTGGCTAAGCTGATACGGCAAGTGGGCGATCATGCCGTGGGTGGCCTGTTGGCTTTGCCAGTCGTGGATACAGTCAAACGTGTTTATCATGGCAGAGTCGAGACCGTTCCTCGCGAGGGTTTGTGGCTGGCACAAACACCGCAGATGTTCCGCCATGGTGTTTTGGCTAAAGCATTACTAGCGGCAGTGGAGGTGACTGATGAATCTAGCGCCATTGAATTGTCAGGGCGAATTCCACTTTTGATTGAAGGGCATGCCTGCAATTTAAAAGTGACTTTGCCATCGGATCTTGCGCTAGTGGAGCTTTATCTGAGCGGAAAAATGTCTTAATCAGTCTATTACTCTACTTAGATCAAACATTGTGCTTTTAACGCCAAATGCTTCGGTTTTATTGTGTTATTTTGATCAATATCGACGCACATTCCGATTATCAATATCTTAGAAAAAATGAACGTATCTCATCCTAATTCTCATCCTAATTCTCATCCTAATTTTCCCGCATTTCGAATTGGCCAAGGTTACGATTGCCATGCACTGGTGCTCGGCCGTGAACTCATCATAGGCGGCGTCAATATCCCGCACAAAACTGGTTTGCTGGGGCATTCTGACGCCGACGTCTTGTTGCACGCGATAACCGATGCCTTGCTGGGCGCTGCAGGCCTTGGCGATATCGGCCGGCACTTCCCGGATACCGATAAAGCGTTTGCCGGCGCAGATTCGCGCGTGCTCTTGCGCGAGGCTGTTGCAAGAGTGCAAGTGGCCGGGTATCTGGTCGGTAACCTGGACGCCACGATCATTGCGCAACAACCAAAAATGGCACCGCATATCGCACAGATGGTGGCGAATATCGCCGCGGATTTGAAAGTGGATATTACTCGAGTCAATATCAAGGCTAAAACCAATGAAAAATTGGGTTATCTAGGGCGCGAAGAGGGCATAGCCGCCGAAGCCATAGCGCTGCTGTTTTGCGCTGGCGTTTAAAGCACAATCGGACTAGACTGAATACATGAAAATAGCTTAAAAACAGCTTAAATCTGGTTTGGATAAAATTAATTTAGGAGAAATACTATGCACAAAGAAAACCTCAAGAATCTGCTCAAGCAACTCCATGAAGGCTTACTGAATACCGAGCAAATCGACGACGAAGTGAAAACTTTATTGCAGGGCTTAAGTCAGGATATTCACCAGGTCTTGAGTAGTGCCGAAACGCCAGATGATCCGATTTTTTCTGCCCTGAGCGAGCGTTCGCAAGCGATGTCAGCACGCTTCGCCGCCAAGCATCCAAAGCTCGAGCCTGTATTGCGGGAATTAGGCGATATGCTGGAAAAAATGGGCGTGTAGGGCTTAAGTGTAAGGCTTAGGTGTAAGGCTTAGTTAAGGTAGCTTGGCAATTCATGCTTAGTACTGACTTTGAGCGGCAATTCAAGGAAGAAAGTGGTGCCTTGCCCGGACATACTTTCAACCCGAATTTGCCCCTCCAACAAGGAAGTCACTATGTTGTAGCTAATGTTAAGGCCAAGCCCTGATCCACCCTGGCCTAATTTAGTGGTGAAGAACGGATCGAAAATGTGTGCCAAATCTTCTGCTTTGATCCCGGCACCATTATCCTTAAATTGAATTTCAATTTTTTCATTCGCCAGCACAATTGCGGATAAGTGTATATGCCCCTTGCTTCCGTCATCAAATGCGTGAAGTAAAACATTGCTAATAAAATTGATAATGACCTGGCCGTAAGATCCAGGGTAGCTATCCATTTCAATATCTTCAGGAATGTCAATCGTTAGCGTATGGCCGGCTTTGCGAACCTGATTCATCATCGTGGCAACAATCTCCTGGCTGGTTTTAAGTAAATTAAACTGACGACGTTTGGCGCTGGTTTGATCAACCGCAACTTGTTTAAAACTATTGATGAGATTGGCGGCTGTCTTTAAGCCGCGCATGATAATTTCTGATGCCTCTTTAGCTGAGTCAATAAAATTCGCCAAATCTGAACGCCGCACCGTGGCGTTTTTAAATTGCTTACTGATGACATCGGTCTTTTCCTGCATGGTGCTTGCGATCATCAGACTGTTGCCTATAGGTGTATTTAATTCGTGCGCAACACCAGCGACTAGCGAACCCAGAGCTGCTAGTTTTCCTTGTTCAACCAATTGCTGTTGGGTGTCTTTTAAGCTGCGGTAGGCATCTGCATTATCGAACGCAACTCCTACGTACGATGCCAGTGTTCGGAGTATGTCCAGGTGAATGGCTTCATAAGCATTTTTTTGATGACTGTGGACACTGATAACACTATGTACATGGCCATTGACTGAAATTGGCACATACAACATAGACCCCGCAGCACAGGGCATAGTGCCATCGGCTAATATTGGCAGATGATCAGTCCCTGTCGTGAGATCGAGATGGTCAAAGTATCTAGCGTATTCCTGTTCCAGATCGTTGATGAATACGTCTTTTTGATGGGTGATACACCATACGCCAAATTGATTCGGATCGCGCATGTCCCGACTATAAGCGGAGTAACGTTTTCCACCCTCGATCGCAAATGGGTATTCAATAATTTGCTTTTCTGCTCGATAAAAACCAATACCAAATACACTGGCGTCCATAAATTCTTGAACATAACGATAAACCATCATGATGATGGCCTCGGTGTCTAGTTTGGTCGTGATTTCTCGCCCTATCTCGCTCAACATTGACATATTCCGATGTGCTAGTTCAACGCTTTCTTTCTGTTGTTCAATTTGCCTATTTTTAACGAGTAGTTCATTTGTCCTGCTTGCCACTTCCTGCTCTAATTTTTGTTTTTGTTGGACAAAAGAACGCACGCGTAATTGATAGGTTAAATAAATACAAACGGAGAGCATCATTGCAAACGTAATCCGGAACCACCAGGTTTTCCAGAAGGGTGGTGTAACGACAATAGTTAAAGCGGCACCATCCTCATTCCAGATGCCGTCTTTGTTACTTGCCTTGACTTTAAAAGTGTATTGACCAGGATCTAAGTTGGTGTAAGTGGCAAAGCGTTTGCTAGCATCGGTTTCTACCCACTGTTTGTCAAAGCCTAGCAATTGATACGCATAGTGATTGCGTTGTGGATCCGCATAATGCAGTGCAGAAAATTCTATGGAAAAAACAGAATCAAGATAGGTTAATGTGAGTACTTTCGTATTTTCAATTCCCCCAGACACACCAAGATCTTTGCGCTCAATTAAGTTGTTAATTGATTGATTAAAAATTGAAAAATCAGTGATGAATACCGCAGGTGCATGAGGGTTGTTGTGAATAGCACTAGACTGAAATAAAGTTAATCCATTTAATCCGCCGAAACTGAGCGTTCCGTCCTTTGCCTTATGGCCAGCACTAATAAAGTACGAACCTTCAATAAGACCGTCTTTTGAAGTATAAAGTTGAATTTGTTCTGTCGAGGGGTCTAGTCGCGACACTCCAGCGATAGAGCTGAACCATATTTTCCCGTCGTTGTCTTCGAGAATTGCGCCTATTGATTCTGTTGCTCCGCCTTGTGAAGCTGCAAATGATTGAAATTGAATTCCATCATTTTTGTGAACGACAATTTTATCTAAGCCTCCAGCAGTACCTATCCACATCACGCCTTTGCTATCTCTAAACAGGTAATTGACACGGTTGTGAAGTAAGCTATTTTTGTCCGTTGTAATGTGCTGGTAGTGGTTGAATTTTCCACTGGTCTTATCCATCCTATCTAAACCATTTTCTGTTCCTATCCATAGTGTATTTTCGTTTTCTTCGGCGATAGAGAAAATTGAATTTTCGACTAGACTGCTTGCGTCGCCCTTATCATGTCGATAGGTCTTAATCCTTGAAAAGTCATTTGAAAATTTATGTAAACCACCTTTTGATGCAACCCAAGATGTACCACTGCTATCGGTAAAAACATATTGAACATAATTTTCTTCGACAGTCTCGCCTAATCGAATAGGGTACAGGCGATTAGTCGCGGGATCGAACCAACTCAGACCAGATCTCGTTCCTACCAAGAGTCGTTTGTTCTTATCGTAAGCTAAGGCAGAAATCCGATTATCTAAGAGACTATATTTTTCCTTATCCTGGTGAACCCACACTTCAATTTTTCCTGACTTCGGATCATATCGATTGAGACCTCCACCTATCGTGCCTAGCCAATATCGACCTTGCTCGTCGGTCGTAATTGCCCGTACTTTATTTTCGCTAAGGCTAAATTCTTCACCTGAAGTCTGGACAAGTTTTTCGAATCCACCACTTTTCAAGTCAACTTTGCTGATTCCGTTGAACCATGTCCCGACCCAAAGCACGCCGGTACGATCCTGAAATATGGCTCTTACTTCATTGTTTGCCAGGCTGTTTCGATCCAACACCTGGGTTCGATAACTACTGATTTTTCCTGTTGATAGCTCACGTAGTTTTAATCCATTGGTTATTGTGCCTATCCATAAATTTCCGTTTTGGTCGTGATACAGGGTTTGGACAGCTAAAGATCCCAGCCCTTCCTCGTCACAACTTTGTACGACCGGTTTTTCACTTCCATTTATTTTCAGGCTGCTTAGTCCAGAGTCAGTTCCTATCCAGAGGATATTTTCTTGGCTTAGTGGCGGGGATAATGGCGGGGATAAAGACAGAGATAAAACCTTATTTTGTTTGTCAATTGAACGACCTTTAATGTCGATATTAATGTGTTCAAATTTGCTTTGTTTTGGTCTTAGTAATTCTAAACCTGAGGAAGTACCTACCCAGAGATTGCCTTGACTGTCGTTGATTATCGCGTTGACTTTATCGCTTCTAATACTTTCTTTATTGGCAGGGTCGTGTCGGTGAACGCCGAATTGATGTGATGCGAAATCGAAATATTTAAGCCCGTCTTCAGTGGCTAGCCAAATTGAATTTGGCCCTTTCTTTGCGATTGCAGCGACAGTACGATTTGCCGGAGCTCCGCCCATCACTTCATCAGGTATATAGCGAGTGAATTTTTGGGTTTGCGTATCAAAGTGATTCAATCCACCTTTAGTGCCGAACCACAATCCACCTTGAGAATCTTCGTATGAAGATAGTATGTAATTATCGATCAGACTCTCAGGATCAAGGGGTTTGCTTTTGTATACTTTGAAACGATAACCATCAAATCGAGTCAGGCCAGCTTGCGTGCCTATCCAAATGAATCCTTGGCGGTCTTGCAAAATGGTGTTGACTGATTCTTGTGGCATGCCATTGGCCACGCTTAAATGTTCGAATTGAAGATTGCGCGGAGATGATGCATGGACAGAAACGCAGACGAATAACGACAAAATGCACACTAGCCAATTTGCCCAATATTTGCAAAAAATAAATGATGAAAACATCATATTCTGCGTTTTGTCTAGAGTGTTTAAACGACTGAAGTAGACTATTTTTCTGTTTAAGGTTACTTTCCCTGATACTGCCACATGTTGCTCACTAAAGCGATATGGAAATACTGTAAGGCATGATTTTTATATTTCTGGCTTCAACAAAAGGTGGAGCGCAAGTCTAAATGAAAAATATTCCGCATTCGCCTTTGCGATAGCTTGGCTGATTTGAGAAAATGAATACGTGCATCTACAGATCGGTGTGAATTTTCCACTCGTGTGTGATGACGGGTGTTTTTATTGAAGGTATTTTTTCTAAATTTTTTTAGGGGTAAATGATGCGTCGAAATATGATCGCTGTTTTGGCTTTAATTGGTGTCATGGCAGATGCTGCCCATGCGCGTCTCGATCCGCCAATTTCGCACCCATTTTTTCATGTTGAGTTAGCTAAAAAGGTATCTGCCCAGGCAAGTGGCGGGCGTTTATTGCTGTTTGCGATGGAGGCAAAGGCTGCCGAAGCGATGGCTATGGAACAGTCAAAGAGCAAGTCAAATAATGTTGACGTGGTGGACGCTGATCCATTTAACGCAATGCAAACCAGTGTCGCAGCACTCGAAGTGAAGCATTGGGTGCCAGGACAGAAAATTGCGATTGATGCCGATAGCCTGGCTTTTCCGGCCGGCTATTCGCAATTGCCCGAAGGGGATTATTTTGTCCAGGCGGTGCTTGATGTGGATCACAGTTACAACTATACCGGTCGCCATACAGGAGACGTGGTCAGTGAAGTCATCAAAGTGCATTTTCCTTTAGCGACCGCGCCCGAGTTAACGCTGGTGAATACCTTGCCGCCCCATGATCCTTGGCAGCTGTCTGTTTCTGCGCCAAAAGCGAGCCAGGAAATTAGCGCAGCAACGCGGCAACATGCGCAGGCGATAGATTTTATCAGCCCCTCGCTATCAAGTTTTTGGGGGCATCCTATTCACATGCGCGGCTGGGTGCTGACGCCGCCAGCTTACGATCCTAAAACGGCGATGACTTATCCGGCCGTGTATTTTACCCACGGCTTTGGAGGCAGCGCCGATGGCCTGGTCAGAAATATGATAGAAACCTACAGCGCGATGAGTAAGGGCGAAATTTCACCGATGGTATGGATATTTCTCGACGAATCTAGCGCAACCGGCACCCATGAATTTGCCGATTCCGTCAACAACGGTCCATGGGGCCACGCGCTGACGGGCGAATTAATTCCACAACTCGAATCAAAATATCGGCTCGAAGCACGTGCAAATGGACGCTTCCTGCTTGGGCATTCTTCCGGTGGTTGGGCGACCTTGTGGTTGCAAACGCGTTATCCAAAAATATTCGGCGGTACCTGGTCAACTTCGCCTGATCCTAGTGATTTTCATGATTTTAGCGGGATCGATTTATATGCCAAAGACGCCAATGTTTATATTAAGCCAGATAGCTCAGCATATCCCTTGGTGCGCGACCATGGAAAGGTCTTGGGGACATTCCAACAGTTTGCCCAACTAGAGCGCGTCTTGGGCGCTTATGGTGGGCAGCTTGCTTCATTCGACTGGGTATTTTCGCCGCGCGGAAAAGACGGCAGCCCGCAAGCCATGTTTAATCGCGACACTGGCGAAGTCGATGCCACGGTCGCCACCTATTGGCGCGAGCATTACGATATTGCGTATCGCCTGCAAAAAGAATGGCCAAAGTTAAGGGCCGATCTGGATGGAAAAATTCACCTTATCGTTGGTACTGCCGATACCTTTTATCTCGATGGGGCGGCATATAAGCTTAAAGCGGTGTTGGATGGATTAAAGGCTAAAACAGATTTTCGTTTCCTACCGGATCGCACGCATTTTGATCTATATAAAATAGGGGAGGACCGGGGCGGATTGCTTAAACAAATCAGTTGGGAGATGTATGCGCAGGCCAGGCCAAAATCGAGTTTGCATGCGCCGGATAAAGCGCCCTGAATTTTGCGTGTTGCAATAACTATCTGGTTTTAAGTATCATTTCATAAAGTAGAATTCTTACCTTGTCTATACTGAAAGCGCATCGAATGACTATGCTCAAAACCGTACTAACAGCCACAACTTTTATTTTATATTCCTCGGCAAGTCTGGCCGCTGTTCACACCACGAAGTATCTTATTTTTGTTGAAAATGGCAAGCAGGCCGGTGAGCAAGTCGTGCAGCGCGACGACAATGGCTTGACCAAAGTTCGCTACATTTTTAAGGATAATGGGCGCGGTCCCGAACTAAATGAAGAGTTTCATTTAGCTGCCGATGGCACGTTGAATGATTATTCAGTCAAAGGGAACTCAACTTTCGGTGCCGTGGTGAATGAAAGCTATAGCCGGAAAGGGAATCAGGCCTCATGGAAATCCACTTCTGAGACAGGTTCAAAGACTGTTGATGGCGCGGCGATGTATGTGCCGTTGAACAGTTCATTTGAAATGAGTTCCATCGCCATAACGGCATTATCTGCGCGGCCGAATAATGAAATGCCATTGCTGCCGACCGGTACCTTGACGCAACGAAAGGTGGCGCAGCTGGAAGTCGTCAAGGGAGAGAAGAAACAAATCGTACAGCTGTTATCGCAAACGGGGATTGGTCTATCACCTAGCTTTGTGTGGGCAAGCACCGGTGAAAAACCACGGTTATTTGCGCTGATTGTTCCAGGGTATATGAGGGCGATTGAAGAAGGTTGGGAGGCCAATGGCGATGCCATGCTGATCGTGCAGAAAGCGGCAGAGAATCAAGTGTTAACCGAGTGGGCACAGCGATTGCAACATCCTTTGTCAGGATTAACCGTGCTGCGCAATGCGCGTATTTTTGACAGCGAAAAGGCGAAGATCGGGGCTCCATCGGATGTCTACGTGTTACGTGGACGCATAACCGCAATCTTGCCAGCAGGGTCGCCTATGCGTGGTGCCGAGGCAGAAATAGATGCAGCTGGACGTATAGTATTGCCGGGTTTATTTGATATGCACGGCCACGTCGGGCGTTGGGAAGGTGGCCTCAATATCGCCGCTGGTGTCACCAGTGTGCGCGACATGGCGAATGACAATACACAAATGCAATTGATGCTAGATGAAGTTGCCAAGGGAACTTTACTCGGGCCGCAAGTTGTACCAGCCGGGTTTATTGAAGGAGAAAGCCCTTTTTCCGCGAACCATGGTTTCGTCATTAAAAATCTAGCGCAAGCAAAAAATGCCATCGATTGGTACGCGCAGCATGGTTACCCGCAACTGAAAATTTATAATTCCTATCCAAAAGAGATACTCAAGGAGACTGTGGCGTATGCGCACTTGCGTGGCATGCGTGTTTCCGGCCACATACCTGTAGGCTTACGCGCTTTTGAAGCCCTGGATGCAGGGTTCGACGAGATTCAACACATCAATCAATTGATGCTGAATTTTTTGGCCACAGCAAAAACAGATACGCGCACATTAGATAGGTTCATTTTGCCAGCAGACAAAACGGCAACCCTAGATTTTGAGTCCAAACCTGTGAAAGATTTTATTGCACGGCTAAAGGCGCAGCAGATTGTGATTGATCCAACCATGGCTACCTTTTCGTTTCTCAGGCAGCGTGATGGCACTATGAATGAACCGTATGCGAGCATCGCAGATCATATGCCGCCTGATGTGAAGCGTGGTTTTTCTGTCGGATCGATGAAGATCGATGATGAAGTCATCCATCAACGCTATGAAAAATCGTATGCGAAGATGATCGCCTTCGTCGGCCTTTTGTATAAGGCGGGCGTGCCTCTTGTGGCGGGCACAGACGATTTGGCTGGATTTACCTTGCACGCAGAACTTGTGCTGCTCGTCAAAGCTGGACTGACTCCGGCACAAGCGATACAAGTCGCCACGCGTAACGGCGCTATTTACACGCGCACGCAAAATGACCGTGGTTCTATCAGTGTCGGTAAACTTGCTGATCTAGTTTTGGTCGATGGAGACCCGACCCGCAACATCGAAGATATCCGTAAAGTTTCGGCAGTGATCACGCGTGGATTTTTGGTGTATCCGCATGAAGTGCATAAAACCCTGGGCATCAAGACATTTGTCAGCGGCGCGCCTGAACTGAAGGCGCTTAAACCTGTATCGATGAACAGTGCCTTATGAAAAAAGATGGGAGCTTTGAGCAGATAGTGGCGCGCGAACAGGGCTTGCACCGGAGCTTGAACAGCAGGCAGATGTCTATGATCGCCATCGGTGGTGCGATAGGCACAGGGCTGTTTCTGGGTAGCGGTTTTGCGATTGGTTTTGCCGGCCCTAGCGTATTGCTAAGCTATGCGATAGGGGCGCTGATTGCGTTGCTTTTGATTGGCTGCCTGACTGAAATGACGGTGGCGCATCCCACTTCAGGGTCGTTTGGCGCCTTTGCCGAGCACTACATTCATCCCTGGGCTGGCTTTGTGGTTCGCTATGCATATTGGTCAGCGAATGTGCTGGCAATAGGCATGGAAGTGACCGCAGTCGCGCTGTATATGCAGTACTGGTTTCCCAGCTCACCTGCCTGGCTTTGGATACTGCTGTTTTCTTCCAGCCTGATCCTGATCAATGCCATGAGTGTGCATATTTTTGGCACGATAGAGTACTGGTTTGCAACGATCAAGGTTAGCGCGATTGTCGCCTTTATCGTACTGGGTTCCTGGCTGGTTTACGCTGCGCCTGAAGGCGGCGCTATCGGCTTCATTAACTATTCGCGTTACGGTGGTTTCATGCCACATGGCGCGATGGGTATGTGGACCGCCGTGATTGTTGCTATCTTCAGCTATCTGGGGATAGAAATGATCGCGGTTGCGGCCGGCGAAGCCAAAGACCCAGGGCAATCTATCACACGCGCTTTCCGCGCCGCGATGTTCCGCCTGGTGGTGTTTTATCTGTTGACCTTGACCTTGGTGCTGGCCATCGTTCCATGGACCATGGCTGGGATTGATAAGAGCCCGTTTGTGCTGGCGATGGAGGCAGTACATATTCCGGGTGCGGCCGGCCTGATCAACTTCGTTATTCTGGTGGCGGCGCTGTCGGCCATGAACAGCCAGCTCTACATCACTACGCGCATGATGTTTAGCCTTTCGCGCGCCGGCTTTGCTCCAAATCGTTTAGGTTCACTCAATCAACAAGGCGTGCCGCTGTGGGCCTTGATTCTTTCTTCTGGGGGCATTGCGATTGCCGGCGTACTCAGTGTGGCTTATCCAAAAACTTCATTCATGCTGATGATGGCAACTTCCATGTTTGGCGCGATGTTTACCTGGTTGATGGTGTTTGTCAGCCATTTTATGTTTCGCCGGCGTTGGATCAAGGAAGGCAAGCCGCAGTTGGCATTTCGCATGTGGGGTTTTCCGTGGCTCACCCTGCTTGGAGCAGGCCTGATGCTGGCGATCATGCTGACAACTGCCTTCACCGAGGAATTTGCCATGACCTTGATGACAGGCCTGCCGTTTCTGTTCTTGCTGAGCGCTTTGTATTTTATTTGGTATCGCCGGACTTAATCGGCAAAGTTAAATGGAAATTAATATGAATATTTTATATTTGCCGCGTTCTCTCGTGCTGGCATTTTCTCTGGCGCTTCCCGCCTCTACCGGCCAGACTCAGACAATGCAGGGGGGGGCGGAGCAACATCAAAGTTTGCGCCAATTATCCGACGATTACTGGCAGTTTTTTCAGCATGAAAATCCAGAGGCGGCAACGTCTTACGGCGAGTATCAATACAACGACCGTCTGCGTGATCTTTCTCTGGCCCATCTCAAGGAAACAGAGGACGAGGCGGAAACTCTGTTAGCACGTTTGAAAAAAATCGATGTCCAGGGTTTGTCAGAAGCTGATCAGCTTGATCGGGCGATCTTGCTAGAGACGCTGACGGATTTTTTAGAGAGTAGGCAGTTTAAAGAGTATCTGATGCCTATGAACCAGCTCAATGGTATCCATCTGCAGTTGGCTAATCTGGTGACGATCGCTCCTTTTGATAGCGTGCGCCATTACGAAGACTATATTGCCCGGTTAAACCAGGTGCCGCGCCTGTTCGATCAACTTATCGTGCTGCTGAAGGCTGGTGTGGATTCTGGGCTGATGCCCCCCCGTTACCTGCTCGAAAAAGTAGTTGGTCAAATTAAGGAATTACAGCAAGCACCTGCCAAGCGCAGCGTTTTTGCCAGCCCGCTAAAGCAGTTTCCCAAGGAATTTTCTAGCATGGAGAAACAGCGTTTAAGCAAGGCTATGTTGTCAGTCATCGAGACAAAGGTACGCCCAGCATACCTTCAATTGCAAACATATATTGCCAAGGACTATGCACCAAAAGGCCGTAACGAATTTGGTGTTTGGTCTTTGCCGGATGGCGATGCAAGGTATCGCTTTGCCGTACACACCCAAACCACCTCCAATCTAACAGCGGAAGAAATTCACCAGTTAGGTCTGGCGCAAGTGGCAGAGCTCGAGGCGCAGATCGATGCCCTGGCAAAAAACGCTGGCTATACTGACGGCAAGAGTTTCGCAAAAAAAATGCATGCACATCCAAGTAACATTCCGCACTCACGTCAGCAAATTTTGGATGACTACCGACGCTATACCGATGCCATGCGCCGCAAAATTCCCACTTTGTTCAGGTTGCTGCCGAAGGCTGAAGTGATCGTTACGTCGGTGCCAGCATTTATGGAGAAGGAGGCTTCAACACAGTATCAGCAAGCCACTGCCGACGGCAAACGTCCAGGTCAGATCTGGGTCAATACCTATGATCCCACCCATCAAGATACTGTGTACAACGAGGCAACTGCCTACCATGAAGGGATACCTGGACATCATATGCAGATTTCCATCGCACAGGAATTACCCGATACCCATCCCTTTCATCGTTCGCTGACAGATAAATACAATGCCTACGTCGAAGGCTGGGCGCTGTATTCAGAACGATTGGGCGAGGAAGTTGGTTTCTATCAAAATACAGCAAGTGATCTTGGACGGCTGGAAAGTGATTTGTTTCGCGCAATCCGGCTAGTAGTTGATACAGGTGTGCATTACAAGCGTTGGTCGCGCCAACAAATGATTGACTATTTTGTCGCACATCTCAACGATCCGATGTTATCGGAAGTCGACCGGTACATTGCCGACCCTGGACAAGCACTCGGCTACAAAATCGGGCAGTTAAAAATATTGGAATTGCGCGAACGTGCGCAAAAAGTGCTTGGTGCAAAATTTGATATTCGATCCTTTCACGATGCAATACTGAATGGCGGCGCACTGCCACTCAATTTACTGGAACAGCGTATGGACACCTGGATGGAACAAAACGCGCCACGCCAGTGAGACCTCGCTCGTGACGTTGATAACTGACTGAAATTGGAACAAAATATATCGCAAAAGGAAATGTCATGTTCAAAGCACCGATACCTATCCTGCGCAGTTTTGACGAACAGAAAGCCAAAGAGTTTTATGTTGGATTTCTCGGTTTCGTGATTGATTGGGAGCACCGTTTCGAGGAAAACACTCCTTTGTACATGCAAGTGTCTTGCGGAAAATGCGTGATGAATATCTCGGAACATTTTGGTGATGCAAGCCCTGGCGCACATTGCCGGATAGAGATAGATGATGTGCCGGAATACTGCCAACTGCTGAATGAAAAACACTATCGCAACGCCAGACCTGCTTATCAAGAAATGAGTTGGGGTACTACCGATATGTCGATCAACGATCCATTTGGCAATAAGATTACGTTTTATGCGATCACAAAGGCTACACAGTCATAAGCAATTCTGGAACCTGGACGCTGGTGAACTCGCTTTGAAAGGCGGAAAAATGTCACACTTCTATCTTAGCTCTAACTTTATCGTTATTGATTCACATCTTTCTTGCACGCCCGTAGCCGTCGGTCCCACGCTGTATGAAGATTTAAATCAAAATTTTTCAGATTTCAAGCAATGCTGTCTCGTCTCTGAACACATTTTCGAGCAAGCTTGGCCCACCTGGGAAATGCATCCGGCGGGAGATGAAGTACTGTATTTGATTTTTGGCAGGGCAGAGCTGGTGCTACTGGAAAACGATATTGAACGCCTTGTGCGACTCGATAAACCAGGTTCAACGACCATCATCCCTAAAGGCATCTGGCATACCGCTAGGTTTTCTGAAGCCACAAAAATTCTTTTTATTACGCCGGGCGAGGGCACAGTGAACGCTGTTGATCCCAGAGATCCACATGCCCTGGCTTAAGTTTTATCTTGATTCCAAAAGTTGACGCCAGCCCTTACGGCTTGATACTGACAGGTAAAGATGACACTGCAGCGTCGCGAAATTTTACCTAGACTTGCGCCACATCAGGCAATCGTGATTTTGTCGTCGTTGCATGGCGTTTTCTGATAATCCGGGCTGATAAGATGAAGTTTTTTCGCTGAGCCGCGCCATGTCCAAAAAATCAATCTTTGCCTTTGCCTGCATCGTCGCATTGTCAGCGTGTAATAATTCGAAATTAACACCAAATGAACAGATGCGCCAGAAGGCTGATGGTGTCATGGCGGCCATCATGCAGCAACATGACGACGACGTTTATGCCAGTCTTGCCACGCCAGTAAAGCAGGCATTTTCAAAAGCGGAGAGTATCGCACCGTTAGCAAAAGCACGAACAAATTACGGCGAGATCAGCGCCTATCAATTAAAAAATATCAGCCCTGGTGTACGCTATGCGAGAGCTAGCAGGATGGAAATGGTGCGGTATTGGTATGCCACCACCAATAAATTATGTCCGTTCGCGTGTTTTACCCAGATCGATATCACGCTGGAAAATGGTGTGCCAAATGTGGCTGGTTTTGAACAAGTTCGTTTTGCTGACGATCATATTCCGGTAGAACTACTCTAGCATTGAAAAATTTAGTCGGCGTGATTCGAAAACAAATAGGGTAACGGTACTTGTCCTGTCGCCTAGGCGAATGAGCGAGAACGGGAAAACCTAATCCAATCGCACCGAGCCGTCTGGTCCCCAGTTAACTTTGGTTATACCTGGCTCCTCATCCTCCAACAGTTTCGCCTCCTTATCTTGTTCGGAAATGGGATTGAGTTGGGCGCGTAATTGATCGGCTAAGCGCTTGTCTTCAATAATCTGATCACGATGTGCAGACGCGAGATCCATAATTTCTTTTAGCTCTTCCTGCACCCAAGGCTTAGAGATGTAGCGAAACACTTCGGCCTCATTGATCGCATCCATTACCGTCCTGAAATCGGCCGAGGCACTGAGCATTAGCCGTATCGTGTTAGGCTGTATTTCCTTGATGATACGTAAAAAATCTATCCCGTTCATCGCTGGCATATGATAATCCGACACAACGAAATCAAAATCGACCGCCGCAAAACGTTGTATGGCAGCTTGCGCATCGGAAAAAGTTTCCACTTCCCATTCTTCACTGGAATATAGTTGTTTAATGCTACGTTTTAGGGCCGCTAAAACATTTTTTTCATCATCTAATAATAAAATACGGCGCATTATGTTTTCCTCTTCGGATAGACGCTTACCTGCATATTTTCCTCACGCCCGGCGGTAAATAATCGCAACTTCTCAATGACGTTTTGCTCCAAAACATATTCAGCAGGAAGTAGCAACAAACCTTCTTTGGAAATTAAGTCGGATGCCAGCACCATGCCTGGCAACATATTTTTCACGTTAATGGTTTGCAGCGGATGTTCTACATCATTCACATCAAACACCCGCTTAAATGCCTCAATCACCATCGGATCATAGCGATTTCCCGCGCCCTTAATAATGAAGGCTTTCGCTTCGTCGGCGAATAGCCGTTTTGACGTCAACATGCCAATTTGCAATTGATGAAAATCACTGGCAACCGATAAGATACGTGCCCCCAGGGGAATTAAATCACCGTGCAAACCCTCTGGAAGTCCGAGTCCATCATAGCGCTCATGTTGTGAACGGATTATTTTTGCCGCAACAAGTAAATCATCAAGCGGCATTAATAACTGCTCCGCTCTTATGGTGTGTTTATGAAATGCACCCAATTGATCCGAACTCAATTGACTCATCGGCGTATTGATTAACTCATCTGTGAAGCCAATTTTTCCTATGTCTGAAAGTAATCCAGCGACAAAGACATCTTGAATCTCGGATGGATTTAATTTCATTTTTCTGGCAATTTTTCTGGCAAGATCGGCGACTTGGCGCGAATGCCCCACCAGTTTACCGCTGCGCATTTCAATGACATTGGAAAAAACTTTAATCGAGGTAAGAAAACTATTTCTGAGTTTTTCATTGGCGCCGATCAGTGAATCGTGCGCACTCTTGAGTTCATTTGTGCGCTGCAGAACTTTTTGCTCCAGGCTATTATTGAGTTCTTTTAATTCATCATTTTGCCGTAATGTGAGTTCCTCTAAACGCTTCTTTTCTTTTTCCAGTTCTTTACGCTCTAAAGCCTGCTTCACGACCAGGATAATGTCATTATCGTCCCAGGGTTTAGTGATATAGCGATAAATCTCTCCGCGATTAATCGCATTGATAATCGATTGTATGTCTGCAAAGCCGGTCAGTAAAAGTCGTAGTGTATCTGGCCATCTGGCACGAACTTTTTCTAAAAAAGCGGCGCCATCCATGATCGGCATGCGCATATCTGAAATGATCAAGTCTATGTGCTCAGTCTCGAGCATGGCTAATCCTTCCTGGCCACTATTGGCTACCAAGACCTCATAGCCTTTGCCGCGAAACAAGCGACGCAAAGAGGAGAGGATATTGGGCTCATCATCGACACACAATATACGAGGTTTTACCGGAGTATTCTGAATGTCAGAAATATCAGAAATATCAGAAATGCCAGGAGATTTTTCGTTGTTTTCCATGATCATGATATTTTCATAGTTATATTTTCTGGCACATGTTTAATCGGCAGGCGGATCGTAAAGGTCGTGCCTTTTCCGAGTTCACTACTCACGGTGAGCTCGCCTTGATGCTTTTTGATGATGCCATATGACAAGGATAAGCCTAAGCCTGTACCTTTTCCGACTGGCTTGGTCGTGAAAAATGGATCGAAGATGCGTGAAATCACTTCGGGTCGTATGCCTGAGCCTGTATCGATTACCTGAATTAAAACGTCATCGTGATCGAGACTGGTGCGCAAGGTAATTGAGCCGCGCTCATCGCCCATGGCGTGCGAAGCGTTTACTACTAGATTGAGTATCACTTGATTGATTTGTGAAGCCAAACATTCTACGTCTGGAATATCACCATATTCCTTGATGATATCTGCCTTATATTTCACCTCGTTATTGACCACATTCAAAGTCGAATCAAAGCCTTGATGCAAGTTCGCCCAATGCCATTCAAGATTGTCATCGACCCGAGAGAAATCTTTCAAGTCTTGTACAATCTTACGGACTCGATCAATACCTTCTTTGGATTGACTCATTAGCTCGGGAATGTCTTCCATTAAATACTCAAGTTCAATTTCTTCCTTGAGTGCTTTTAGCTGTTTTTTAGATTCTGGAGATACAATTTGTTCTTCAATGGATTCATAAAATCGAAGCATTTCAAATAAATTATTGATATATTTTTCCAGTGAACCCACATTGGAAAAAATATAGCCAACCGGATTATTGATCTCATGTGCAACCCCTGCCGCAAGTTGACCTATCGACGCCATTTTTTCAGATTGCATTAATTGCGCCTGCGCGCTAGAAAGTTCCTCATTCAAGGCCATCAATTCTGTATTGCGACTAATTAACTCTTTCTCTATGGCCTGGCGATATTGAATGTCCGCCTCTAGTTTTGCGTTTGCTTCTTTTAATTGATTAGTGCGTTTAACCACCAGGTTTTCAAGATTATCGTGCGCCTGCTTAAGTGCATATTCCGCTTCGCGTTGTTCAGTGATGTCTTCCAAAATTTCGATTGCGCCGATTACCTTACCATCTTGGCTAAATAGCGGGGCGGCAGTGAAATGCATCCATAAACCACTCAGTCCTAAGTTGGGGAAAAAATCCGTGGCATGATAGGCGCCCTCAATCAATGACGATTTCGCGTACTTATTTTCGTAGAGTTCAGCTACTGTTATTTCCGTTTGCGAGCTCAGTATCAAGTCGGCGAGAATAGGGCGTGGATATTTATAAAATGGCTTCCATTGTCCCGTAGAACCAACCATAACCGCAGCGGTGTATCCCAAAAAAAACTCCGCAGCGCGATTCCAGTGCGTCACCGTATGGCTGTTATCAATCACAATGGTGCAGATCGGGGTGCTGTCGAGAAATTGCGCTAACTCGATTCCCATTTGATGTAAGGCATCACTTTGTGGGATGTCGACAGGAATGGCATGGCGACGAGGTATAGCTTCGCTGCTTGATATTTTATTGGCAGAAACTATCAGCTTTTGTGCCTTGCTTAAATCTACAGGTTCTTCCTCACTCACCACATCCTCCGTTTAGGAATTTGTCTTAATTGATGTTACTGGTTCTGCAGTATGGGATTGATCGGCAAATAAATACTAAAGCAAGTTCCGACGCCGACTTCACTTTCGACTTCTATGCGGCCACCATGTTTTTTTACGATGCCGTACGCCAAAGACAAACCAAGCCCGGTACCGCTTCCAACAGGTTTGGTCGTAAAAAAAGGTTCAAAAATTCGTGACAACGCTTCAGGTGGAATCCCAGAGCCGTTATCAAGAAATTGGATAATGACATTATCATCCTTGCACGCGGTCCTGATAGTGATGGTCCCCATTTCTTTCATCGCATGCGATGCATTGACCAACATATTCATGAAAACTTGATTTAATTGCGAAATCAAACATTTCACTAAGGGCAATTGGCCATATTCTTTGATGACCACCGCTTTATACTTGATCTCATTCATGACGATATTTAAGGTGCTATCTAAACCTTGATGTATATCAGCCTCAATGACATTTACCTCACCAACATGAGAAAAGTCTTTGAGTGATTGCACGATATCTTTGACGCGTTTCAAACCATCCATCGATTCATTGACCAGTTCATCGATGTCATTCCGTAAAAAAACCAGATCGGCCTTTTCCCGTATAGACTCAAACCGCTTGGTGATTTCATGGTCGGGTGGAAATTTCTTGACCAGATGGTCAATTTGATCAAGCACCTCAAACAAGGTTTTGACATAATTTTTTAGCGCGCCCATATTGGAATTAACAAAACCAATAGGGTTATTAATCTCGTGCGCAACACCCGCGGCCAATTGCCCGACGGAAGCCATTTTTTCAGATTGCAACAGCTGTTCGTGCGCGTCGTTGAGTTTCGTGATGAGTAGTTGTTGTTCTTCACCCTTTTTTTGTAAGGCTACTTCCATCAGTTTTCGTTCGGTAATATCGGTCAACGATCCTATCACTTCAACCGGCTTACCAGCCTCGTCGAGGATTAGCCTCAACATGTCATGCATCCAGACATATTGGCCGGCACTACTTAGAAAACGATACTCGTAGGTCCTTTTACCTTCGGAAAAAAGCCTTGCTATGCTAGAAAAAATGGCTTCGCGGTCTTCGGGATGAATATGTTCATACCAAAAATTAGGGTCTGAAATCATGTCTTCAGGTCGGTAGCCAAGCACATGAAACGCATTGGCACTAACAAAGGTCATTTTAAAATCCCCGGTCGGGACGCTGGTGTAAATAATTGCCGGGGTATTGTCGATCAAATACTGTAAGCGATCAGAGACGGAGGTGAGTGAATTGACCTGGGCAGACGCAACCGTGGCGCTCGCAGTGAGATCGTCAAAGCCAAATTGCTCAAACTGTTCAAATTCGCCTGCCATGCAATCTCCCGATCAAAAGTTAGGACTAATTGTGACGATCTTCCCTTTAGCGTTTGAAGTGCTTCCCATGTTGTGCCAACGCACTATAAAAGATTTCTCATGAAAGTTAAACTCACTCGCATCTGACTCTTTTGCCTGCATAATTAATTCGTCAAGTTCAGGAATAACGAAACGCAATTCATCACCAAAATTTAAATGCGTGTCACTAAAAAGCTGAATTGCCGCTTCATTAATAAACGCCACTAAATGCGTATCATCTAAGCCCAACATAGCAACTGAAGTATGACGAAGCGCTTCTCTAACGATTTCCAGACTTTGTGAATGAATTGCGAGTTGGTTTTGCTTCTTGTTAATTATCGTAGCCAATTGCCGATTGGCGGCGGCCAATTCAAAATTACTCGCTTGTGCTTTCAGTGATAATTGGCGATTGTCGTCAGAAAAATGCTTGTACTGAAACGCCTCTTTGACGCATTCTCGCAATTTTTCATCATCCCAAGGTTTGGTCAAAAAGCGGAATACCGCTCCTTCATTGATGGCGTCAGTCACAGATTTTAATTCGGTGTATCCTGAAAGCACCATACGCATAGTATCGGGATGTCTTTCTTTCACTATACTCAAAAATTCTACGCCTGTCATGCCCGGCATACGTTGATCCGAAATAATCACGTCGATAGAATTTTTAGATAAAATTTCCAGACCTTCGGCACCGCTATTGGCAGTTAAAATCTCATAACCATCGCGACGCAGCAAGCGCTTTAGTGCCGATACGATATTCTGTTCATCGTCGACCAAAAGCAAAGTGCGCGAGACCGGAGGATGGCGTAATAAATGTGGTGGCAACTGGCGTTTTTCCTGCAGCAAGGCTATGGTTTTATCCCACGAAAGTGCTTGCGAGAACAGGTATCCTTGAATTTCATCGATCAGGTGATCACGCAAAAATTCACATTGGGCTTCGGTCTCTACGCCTTCTGCCAAGACTTTAATCCCTAAACTATGGCCCATATTGATAATCGCGGTGACGATCGCGGCATCTTGATTTTTGGCGGTAAGTTCACGGACGAACGACTGGTCAATTTTTACCTTGTCGAAGGCGAAGCTTTTCAAATAACTCAGCGACGAATAGCCCGTGCCAAAGTCATCGAGTGACAAAGTGAATCCTAACTCGCTTAAGGTTTCCAAGGTGATCTTGCTAGCCTTAGGATCAGTCATTAAGACGCCTTCGGTGATTTCGATACAAAGATGCATAGGCATGAGCTGATACTGGGTAAGTACAGTTTGAAGTTCGCTCACTAAGTGTTCATTTTTAAATTGTTTCGGCGAAAAATTAATCGCAACTGGCGGCATATCGATGCCTGCATCAAGTGCTGCACGAATATTGCTACAGGCCCGATGCAATACCCAATGACCAATGGCAGAAATGCTGCCGTTTTCCTCTGCTAGCGGAATGAAACGAACCGGGCTAACCCAGCCAAGACTAGGATGTTCCCAACGAATTAGTGCTTCAAAGCCAGCGATATTTCCGTTAGCGACATCGACAATGGCTTGATAAAACAGCTTAAGTTCATCTTTCTCTACTGCCGTCTGCAGTGCAATTTCTAGTGCCACTTTTTCAGTTACTGCTTGTGCTAAAGCAGAGGTGTGAAACAAGAAATTTCGTTTGCCATTCTGTTTCACTTGATTTAGCGCGATATCCGCACTTCTGAGCAAGCTGTCAAGATTCATTCCATCATCAGGGTACATGCCGATGCCGATTGATGCCGTCAGGTTTAAGCAGTGTCCTTCTATATTAAAAGGAAGTGAAAACGACTGTAAAATATTTTTGGCAAATTCATTTGCGCTGGTGACAGAGACATTCGGTAAGAAAAATGTAAACTCATCGCCTCCCTGCCTTGAAAGTATATCGTTTGGACCTAATAGCCCCGATAGACGCGCTGCAACCGCGATCAGCAAAGTGTTGCCAATATGGTGATCAAGTGTGTCATTAATGTTCTTGAAATAATCGATATCAAGTAGCAATAAGGCGGCTGATGGTGCCACAGCTTGTGTGCCATTGATATCAAAATTGTCGAGACAAGCCTGCACCTGGCTTTGCAAGGCGATGGTATTTGGCAAGCCGGTAAGTTGATCGGAATACTGCAAGAAATCAATTTTGTTTTGAATGTTTTTTTCTTCAGTCAGATCGCTGAACATGCCGATATAGTTTGTCAATCGCTGCTGCCCATCTAACACTCGAGAAATCGTCAAGTACTGTAGATAGATAGTTCCATCTTTTTTCTTGTTGAAAATCTCACCTTCCCAATACCCAAACTCGTTCAGGCTACTCCACATCATTTGGTAAAAAGTTTCGTCGTGCAGACCGGCTGAAAGCAGGCTCGGTGACCTCCCGATAGCGTCTTCAGCAGAATAGCCGGTGATTTTGGTAAAAGTTGGATTCACCGAAACAATCTTGGTCGCCTCATCTGTTACGACTATCCCATTGCGATTATGTTCAAAAACAATCTTCGCCATCGCCCCCTCTTTCTGGGCTTTTTTTCTCCAGGTAATATCGTGCTGAATTCCGACAAATTGTGTCAATTTACCGTTGGTAAATATCGGGCTGATATTTAATTCATTCCAAAATTTCTCACCGTTTTTTCGATAATTTAAAATGTCGACGCCAAACGGCTTTTGGGCGTCCAAGGCCAATCGAATTTGTTTTCTTGTCGTGGGATTGGTATCTTCACCTTGCAGTAGTTTGCAATTGTGACCGATTAATTCCTGGTCGTTATATTGGGTGAGATCCCGAAAGGCTTTATTGGTATAGGTGATATTTTGCGCTGCGTCTGTAGTAACGACGCCTTGCGAAATCGCATCAAGTACTACCGATTTCAAGTGCAAGTTATCAATCTTCTCTAGCATCGATATTTTTAGTAATTGTGTCTCGCGCAAAAAGTAAGCCACGAGAAGAGCGACTGAGGACAAAATTGAGATGAAAATAGTGCTATTAAATAAATCATTTTGATGTAGATCGTCTGCAAAAAATCCACGTTGCTGTATGCCGCCCAAAATAACTTGTACCGCGACTACGAGCAGTAAAATCGAGGCAAATCGTACTGATCGCCCTAACACCGCAAAAACAACGGCTAATAATAGCCATGAAGGTCTGGCAAGCGATTGTAGGCTTCCTTCAAACCATCCAAAAAAAATGATTTGTCCCAACATTAAAATGACGAGTGCGAGCACCATACCCAATAGTAAATTCGCTGGTTTCGATCGTGGTTTTTGTTCAAAACGAAACTCAGTGATACATGGAATGACGAGCAGGCTGCCAATAAAGTCAGACATCCAATGCATCATGAAATTATTGATTATTTGAGGGAATGGCGCATTCACGCCGTCATGTAGGAGCAAATTCAAAATTGGTGAAGCCAGGCTAGGTAAGGCGCAAATCAGGCCGAGCATTTTAAAAAAATCTTGAATGCTCACAATGCCGGTAAACCACTTCAGCTTATTACGTAAAACGAAAAGGCTAAAGGCTGCGGCGAAGACAGGGAGGAGGGCGATAAACGATGGGGCAGAAATGCCGGGAACAGTCCCGGCAAGAGCAAAAATCAAGGCAACGCCAGTACTTAATCCGATGATGTAGTGCCAACCGTAGCACAGCAATATACCGAGCGCAAAGCCAAAAGCCAAATGTGGAATAACAATAAATTGATCAGCAAGTTGGCTATTGTATTGACCGGCGATTTGTAGCTGCAATCCCAGGAGCTCAAGTAGCGCAAAGATACAGCCTATGCCTAGCTGTTTTGTTAAATCTATTCTCGAATACGGCACAAGAAACATTTGCCCTCCCTGAAGACCAAACGCAATTGAAAATCGATTAAGAATTTCTTTCGTAACAATAGTAGCAGACTATTTTTAGTAAATAAATAAGAGTACGATGAGAAATCGCATTTAGTCTGTTTTTATGAAAATTGACTTGTTAATAGTATTTTTTTTATAAAAAAATGAAATGTGGGGAAACATTTCAATTGTCATTGCGGCAATTGGTATTGATAAACACTCTACAAATTATCGTTGCCGTAATCGCGCAGGCCAGCGAGCTTAAGCTCGCTGGACTAATTCAGATTTAAGCGTTGATGTCGTGGTTGCACTAAGCAGGGATGATACGCATTTCAAAAACACGTTCGAATAACCAGATCGTTGCCAATAAAATGATTGCGCAAGAGCCACCGCTGTAGATAACTTTTTGATAGATCCGCTTAGCTCTTAATGCGAAAGCAAAAGGTAGGAATACTGCCACGATCGCCATTTGGCCAACTTCTACACCGAGGTTAAAGCCGATTAATGCCAAGCTCAGTGATGCCTGTGGTAAGCCCAGATCGGATAACACACTGGCGAAGCCAAAGCCATGGATTAAGCCAAAGACAAAGGCAAGCATCCAGCGTTGCCCTCGGAACAAAGGAAATAAATTGTTTAACGCGGCAAGTATGACGGAAAGCGCGATGGCCGATTCCACCCATCGACTTGGCAGGCTGAGCACTTCTAGTGTCGCCAGTGACAAGGTAATGGAATGTGCGAGAGTAAATGCAGTCACGATTTTCAGCACGTCTAGTCCGGCGGATTTAAAACTTAGGGCGGGCGCCCATTTATTTTCCTTGATCAGCAGGACGGCAGGTAATAGCAAAGAGAGAAGGAACAGGATGTGATCAAAGCCTATCCAGATATGCCATACACCGTGTTTTACATATGCAAGAAATTGCTGCCAGTTACTGGCCTCGGCCAGCGTCAAGATTTGGTCTGCATGGTCTGGGCTGAAGATGGTGGTCGAGACTTCTCCCGCTGCATTGGTGAGTTTTAATAAACCCTTATGTTGCGGATCAATATCGAACAACAGCTTGTATGAAAGTTGGATTGTGCTCATCTCTTTGCACAACACTTTAAAATAGATGACGGTATAGGTTCCGTCAGAATGTTCGTCCAGCATTTGTTCGCCAAGCTCTACCGGACATCTTTCGTTCCCATTTGAAAACGCAAGGCGAGACATCGCATATGCCGCTATGTCTTTGTGTTTGCCGCGCACTTCATCCCAAGTTATTGCTCCGTTATCGTCGCTGTCTATGCCGATGGCAAAATCAAGATCACGCAGGGCAATATCCCACTGTCCTTGAAGTTGATTTTGCTCTACCTTGAGCGAGAGATAACTGTCACTGGGCTTGTGGGCGTGTGCCGCATTGCTAGACGTGAAAAACAAGGCCAGAACTGTGGCGGCTGAACAAAAGAATCTTGAAATCATCATGCAGCTCCGCCCAATTTTGCGACCAGCGCTTGCACGGCCTTGTCCTCTAGCTTATTGGTTTTTAACCATATAAGTGCTGGTAAGGCAGCAGCACGGTTATTGCTCGCAACTGCGGCTTCCAGATAAATCCGCAGGTCGGCGGTTTCTTTTTGAATCGCCCAATTTTTTTGCGCCAGAACCAATGCCGCTGCCGGACGATTTTTTACCTGTAGTTCGAAGCGCGCCTGTTCCCGCTGATGCACAGTGTCTTCGCGCATGATAGCGGCATTAAAGCGTTGCTCCAATGTGTGGGCTTGTACTTGTGCTAGCGATGATTTTTGATTTTGTAGCGCGATGGTGTAACGCAAAAGCAGGGCATCGACTCGGGTTTTGTCTTCGAGTAGGGAAATCACTTCAGCTGCGCGGTGTTGATCCAGTAAAAAATCGGCGTATGACCCCAATAGGTAGCTGTCTGGCGCGCCAATACCAAGTGCGGTTTTGTACCAAGATTGTGCAGCAACCGCATCGCCGCGCCTGGCGGACATTTCTGCTAATAATGTCAGTACCCAAATCTTAATTGACGGCTCAATGTTCGGTGATTTTTTATAAATGTCGGCCAAAGCGGCATAGCTTTTGTCCGCATCGCCATTCTGACTGGTAATGTTTTTGAGACAGGTTGTTGTCACGATTTCTGGCGCTAATGAATATAGATGCATGCAACTATTTCTTGCCTCGGCGTAGTTTCCCATTACCTGTTGTATGGTTGCACGGGTTAGCCAGGCTTGCGCATTGTTTCTGTCTTTTCGTAAGACTAGATTAAGATCGTTGAGAGCCGCCGGAAATTGGTGTGAACTTTGCAGGATTGTGGCGCGTAACACTAAGATCTCTATGGGGGCATCCACTTGTTTCCACCATGGCGCCAGCGTAGCTTGCGCATAACCCAAATAACGTGGGTCACCAGTGTTACGTGCTTCGGCAATATAACGTTGGGTGAGCTTACGCAGCATCCCGACATCGCCCGGATTCTCTGTAAGCAACTTACGCATCGCTTGCAACTCACGTTGACGTGCATCTTTTTTTAGCGTCTCGACGACCCTTGTTCCATCTGCCGGAATGTACGGCGTCGATTGTGCGTAGGAGCAAATCAGCAGTGTGCTTAAAGAAAAAAAAGAAACGATCAGTTTTTTGAGTGGAGCGGAATGTTTGCGAGTCATGGTTGTTTGCGTTGCTTGTAAAATTGATGGAGATAGGGAAGGGGGAAGGGCAGCAACGCTGCATTGCCGCCTTCCTGTTTCTTGAACTAGATTCTTGAACTAGATTCTTGAGCTGGACTTACTTGACAACTTCTGGTTCGGTGTTGTCAGGTGTTGTCAGTGCCACATCCGTGATCGCTATCGGTTCTCTGTCGTCAAATACGCTTGCGACCGCATCGCTCACATATTTTGTGTAGGTATCAAACATAGCGCCAGTGCCATTGCCACTACCATTGTTACTAGCATTGTCTTGGTAGGAACTGTGACCGCCACAAGCTGCCAATAGTGCCGTTGTGGCCATTAACATTAACAGCAGCCATTTATGCTTCAAGGTTTTTCTCATTTTGAATTACTCCAGTATCAGTTCAATAGTTGCTGGCAGTACCAGAATTTGGTGTATTGAGGTAAGGGAAGCGATTCAAGAAGGGCACGGTCGCTTGATCAACTGCATCGTGGATATTAGCTGCAGCGCCTTTTAACGGCACACTTGAGATATCACACTTGGATGTCAGCGATGGCACACCAGGAACGCCGTTGAGTTTCAAGGCATTGTTGTCGCCGTTGATCACGCACAGACCACCTACTACCGCGACCAAGGCGATATCGACCACGTCATCCTTAGGCCGGCGACCGTTCGGGAAACCAGCCAGATCCTTGGCCATACCTAAGTTAGCGACACCACCAACGCGCAGTACTTCACCGGCAACGCCCAGACGATTTTGATCAGCAAACTGAACAGGTGAAATCGCTGTATTCAAACGCAAGACTTCAGACGGAGTTGCTGTCTTTGGTTTGTTGACGCCCTCAATGCCAGTCAGGAAGACAGTAGCAAGGTCAGTACGCGGCAAGTTTTTAGGTGCGACGTCTGCACCCAAGACAACACTCAGCAGCGCTGGCAAGGTCGGGTTGGTGACATAGGTCAGGAATTGCGTATCGCCTTCTGGCTTGGAACTGTTGAACTTGTCTTTGTCTGGCAAGCCGATCACCAGTTCGTTGACCAAAGGGTTACCTAGGCGTGATACTTGTACCCAGGCGCCGCCATCTTTTGCGGTAGTCTGATGACCAGGTGCGGGAGCGCCATTGAGCAAACGCGCTTGACGCATACTTGCAGTAGTCCAGCCACCGATGACTGTGTCGCTAGAAGATATCAGGCAATCTTTATGCACTTCCAATGCGATCGACGTGACATTGCTTTTCTGTATGTAGTGCTTGCCGCCTTGGCCCGCCGCATCTTTGTTGGCGGGATCGAGCAACACACTTGCCGGAGCATTCACCAGATCAAACACTGCACCGAGATTGACCGCAAAACCTTCCTGGCGCTGACCGACAAATACGTAGCCGGTGTCTTTGCCTGCTGGGCAGCCAGGGATTTTGATCGCATGCACATGTTTTTGTGCATAGGCTTCATAGGCAGCTGAATCGCCCAAAGTTTTGCTGCCGATATAGTCCACTGGCTTTTCAAATGTCATGCCACCGTCTGCCTTGGTGACTGTTTGCACTGCGCCAGTGCGACGGTTGCCACGGACTACTTTAACACCGTAGGTCTCGTGCAAATTTAAACCGGAATCATTCAAGGTGCTGATTCCAGTTTTGTATTGAATCAGTGGAATCGCTACTTTTGCGGTGCCGATGTCTAGCGCCACACCATCGAGTTTGTTATTGAAGCGAAACTGAAAAGTGATGTCTTCTTTCGCATCACCATTATTGTCGAGATGGATCTCGTACATAGCGTTTGGATCCATCGAAAAATAGTTAGGGCCTCCATATGGACTTTGCAGCGGCTGATAGTTGGCGATCATTGTGACGTAATCGCTACGGCCGCCGGTACCAGCGGCTGTAATGCCTTCGTAGCTGCGAAACATATAGAAGTCTGTGCCATCGACTTTAGGGCTAGTCGTAATGAACGGTGCTTCGCGATGGCTCGATGCTTGTGCCGGTAAAGCGACAAGGCCGGTGAGTGTGGTAGCTGCGATCAGCGATACTAATAATTTTTTTCTGAGGACCTTGCGTACGATTACTGAATGTTTCATATGTTGCTCCCATTAGAGTGTTAGAAGTGTGTGGTTGTAGTGAAACCTCGATTGGAAATCACTGATACAC
The DNA here is from genome assembly GCA_040390685.1 of Pseudomonadota bacterium. Taxonomy (GTDB): domain Bacteria; phylum Pseudomonadota; class Gammaproteobacteria; order Burkholderiales; family Burkholderiaceae_D; genus Undibacterium. Next base: position 32,920 of record JAZJYB010000032.1, read on the forward strand.
ACTTACTTTTACGTAGGGAGGTTTTGACCGGATTCAACTATTTTCAAATATCTAAAAGTAATTCAAAACAAAATTGAAATTGTGAAATAGAGAGACAAACTTCAGCAATGTTTTTGGCGAACATGTATCGATGAATTTTCGCATCAGGGGGTCAGGCTTTTTGGTCAAACCAGCGCAAGCCCAGGTATTCGCGCAACTTTAGGCGGGCGCGAAACAATCGTATCCATAGATTAGACTTGGTCAGATTCAATTCTTTGCATATTTCATCGGTCTCCCAATCGAGCCACTCATGCATCATAAATACGCGTGCTGTTTTGGCGGGCAATTTCTCAAGGCAAATTTCTATAACATTGAAAAAATCCTTTTGCTCGAGTTCCGTATCTGGCCCGCTCAAGGCATGGGCTAATTGCAAGGGGTGGCAATTGGCATTGCACAGACTGTCGATGATGTCTGAGTCAGAACTGTCGTCGTCGATTGGTAACTGCCTTTCTTTTTCTGAGAGACGCAAAATATCAATAATTTTAAATTTAAGTATGCCGTTCACATAGGTATGAAATGAAGATCGTCCGGCAAAGCGTTCTGGTTTTTCAAGCACAGCCAAACAAGCCTCTTGCACAGCATCTTCTGCCTGCGCTTTGTTGCGCAATTGCAGATAAGCAAAACGAAACAATGCCAGGTACATTGTTTCTAGCTGTTGATGAATATTGTGACTGGGCGGCATAGAGCTTGGCGAATTTTGATAATTTTTAATAACGAGTGTCCCTTGCCAAGGGTGCGAGCACCATTGGCATCGAGATCAAACGCATTTTGCAGTTTGGCTTGGTCTGGTAAATCCAGAGTTGCCAGCGATATGAATACTATTTGCTGACTATCGGTCGCTGCATCGGAGCCAGCTTGGCGACCAATTTATTTGAAATAGTGGAGGGGATATTATTTTTCTCCATGGCTATTTGCAGATCTTCAGCCAAAGCGTTGAAGTGGGCGTTGCTAATGTCCATACCTTCATGCACCTCGTACATATCTTTTCCTTTGTACTTGCACGGCCCGCCGGTCAGCTCGCAAAATTGATCGCTGAGTTGACTTGCAAGATGTTTCGTATCAATTTTTTCAAAGAAGCGTCCTATGCGTTGGTCTGCCAACACGATAGGGATAAAATCGTCGACGATTTTATCGATGCCAGCTTTGCCACCCAAGCCTTGAAATATTGCGTCGTCTGTTCCCGCGTTTTGGGCGTGTGCTGATATGCCGCTGCCGGCGCAAATAATCAATGCAAAGGCTAGTTGTGTTAATGATTTTTTTGGTAGTGTTTTCATGATGATTTCTCTCTATCGAATTTGTCTCGAGTTTGTCTGAATTTGTATCGAACTTGTATTGGTCTCTTTAATGATGCCAAGGAAAAAAAGGCATTAAAAACCAGCTTGTACTGACAGGTACCAACCACGTTGTTGTTTCGGATTAAACACGGTGATATCGCCTAAGTTGACATGCGCTGCGGTAACAGACAGGTTTTTCGTCGGGAAGTAGGCGAGAAAAACATCGTAATAGTCCTTTTCATTATCGACGCCAAGATTACGGGGTTTCATGCGGTATTCGGCACCTGCTACCAATTTTCGGTTGATCAAATACGCAGCCGATCCTTCAAACTCTGGCTCGTATTTATTTTTCTTATCGCCACCAAAGCCGAGCAGACCCATTTGATTTGCTTTGGTCATACGTACAGTTGCGTTGAGCAGCAGGCTTTGTGCCAGATAGAGTTTGGTCGCAGAGGCGTAATAATCTACTCCTTTATCATCTTTTGCCCCCAATTGTTTCACGCTGCTGACACCCAAAGCGCCGAGACCGCCAACCGCATCATCTCGCTTCACCAATGCACCAAGGGCAATCTGTGGCAGCCAACCAGTCTGGTCATATACGGCTTCACCGGCGAGCTTCAATTTAATGCCGAAAATATCCTGTTTGAGTTTTAGTGAATCTAAAGGTGCGAGACTGCCAGTGAACTCTTGTTTGGCAATAGATAGCTCGACTTGATCGGCGATGCCTAGCGCGACACCAAAAGTCTTGAGCGCGTAATCTTGCGTGCTCACTTGCGTGTAATGGGCGTTGGCGCCGTAGCTGTCGCGGGTGCCATAACCGGTAATTAAGGCCCACGGTGTCAGGCCGCCACCGCCAGCACCTTCAACCTGGCTGACGCCACCAGTTGCGGTTAATTTGCCCATGTCAGGCCAGTGAGATTCTTGTGCGACAACGAATTGTGACAATGCACTTAAGCCGCTGACAAGGATAATTTGCGCGACTTTTTTTGGTTTTAGCATGATTTGCTCCCTGGTAAAGATGTGATATTAAGGATGTGAGCTTTTTCATTTCCTGCCTGGGCTAGCCTGAAGCAGCGGACAAAAAAATTCAACTCCATGGGATATACGAAACTACAGGAGAAACGGATTCAAAATAATCGGGGAAAAATGAAAATAAATGATGGCGGGAGATTTGTTGCATTTATTAAATGCTTATTTGCAAAACTTGAGGCGTAAGGATGGATTTGATGCACACGTAAAAAAACAGGACTTATTTCGCAAAAAATAAGTCCTGAATTTCCCGGCAATTAACTTAGCTGTAACCAGTTGCCTTTGAAGATGATAGGGCCGCTAGGTTTTTCTGGATTGCCAGATCCACCCTTGGGTTCCAAAGTGACGGCTAACAAGGGCGTATTCTCTGGCGTCATATTTTCTGGCATGTTGATGGTGAAGGTATTGGTGCCCAGATTGCTGGCAACCAGCCCCAATGATTTCACAGTTCCTGCCTTCGATATGGCCCACAGTTCCAGACTCTTGTCAGAAGCAATTGCCTGTGCAGTGACAAAGCGCACAATCAGCTGCTTGTGTTTGATGTCACTTGAAATGACGGCGATAGGCTGGGATTTATCGTCAGACAAGGTGGCCACGTAATTATTCACAGGCAAAGTTTGCTCGACGTGTTTGCTCAGTAATACCGTTACCATCACCAGCGCTGCGGTGGTCGAGACTATGCCTAGCCCGCGCCAAAAACTTAAGTCGTCAAAGAGTTTGCGCCAGAAGGCTGAGCGATCGTTCATGCCCAGGTTCAAGCGCTTTTCCAGCGCCATCCAGACGCTGGATGCGGGTTGCTTCGCTTTTGAAAATTCTGCCATCGGCATAAGATTCCCCTGCCATTCTCTCACTACGTGTAGTAACGCGGCATCTTGCCGTAACCATGTTTCAAAGCGGCGTCTGGCGCCACCCCGCAGCGTACCCAAGACATATTCTGCGGCGAGTTTTTCTTGCAGTGCCGGGTTATTTTTGATGTTCATGCCAGCTCCCTTCTAACGAGACAGGTGCGTAGCTTATCTAGTCCGCGTCGTATCCAGGTCTTGACTGTGCCCATAGGCAAATTCATTTGTTCGGCGACTTCGCTGTGTGATAAATCATGATAGAAGGCGAGTGCCATCGCTTGCCTGTGCAAGGCTTCCAGACGCGCCATGCACGAGGCCAAAGCTGCGGCATCCTGGCTTAACTCGAGTGCTTGCAAAGGCGTGGCTTCACCGCTTTCAAGCGCATTCATGATCTCGGCATCAAAATATTCTGCGTCAATTTCTACCTCATGTTGTTGGCCATTGCTGAGCTTACGCAGCAAATCAAAAGCGCGGTTACGCACTATGGTGGTGATCCAAGTCATGGGCGCAGCCAAGCTGGATTGGTAGCTACCGGCGTTATTCCAGATATTGACAAAACTTTCTTGCAGAACTTCTTCGGCAAGTTCGCGTTTTTGTAATATGCGTAAGACAAAGCCAAATAATTTCGGTGAGGTCGCTTCATATAGTGCCCTGAACGCGGACGCATCCTGGCGCGCGACGGCGACTAGCCAGATGTGCATTTGGCCGGCATCTAAAGTAGATCGGTTTGAGGTGGTGGACAATTTTCCTCCGAATTAGAATGCTTGCAGCTTCAATCGTGAGAGGCGCATGCAGCTTAAGGCGCACTGTATTCTACCGCTCACAGTAAGCAAAGGTGTCGTTTTTTAAAAAGCCCTGGCTTTGGCGATTTGTAGGCATGCAGGCCGACAAATCGTCAGGCTCTCAAGCAAATCGCAGGCGAGACCTACTCTTCCTGCGTTTACCTGTTTCGTATTAATTTACTTCGGCAGCAAAACAGTATCGATCACGTTGATCACGCCATTCGATTGCACTACATCATAAGTGCTGACATTAGCAGTATTACCGCTTTCATCCATGACGCTGATGTTGTGGTTACCATTCATCATTAACTTGAGTTTGCCACCGCTGACCGTAGTCAATTCTGCTGTGCCCTTTTGTTGTTTGATTGCATTACTCATCGCCATGAAATCATATTTTCCTGCGACGACATGGTAAGTAAGAACCTTGGTCAAACTTGCCTTGTTTTCAGGCTTGAGCAGGGATTCAACTGTGCCTGCGGGTAAGTGCTTAAAAGCGGCGTTAGTCGGGGCAAAAACCGTGAACGGGCCTTTGCTTTTGAGTGTTGCAACCAGGTCAGCCGCTTTTACAGCAGCTACCAGAGTGGTGTGATCGGCGGAATTTACCGCGTTGTCGATGATGTCTTTGCTAGCCATCATATTTTGACCACCCACCATGACATCGGCAAATGAGGCGCTGCTGGTCGCTAGTAAAGCAGATAAAACAAGAACTGATTTGAATGAACGCATGATGATTCCTATAAAAGTTGACAAGGTTTGCAGTGTTTGCCAAGTGATATACGTATCGATACTGCGAATGGATTCAATTATTTTGCGATCGGTTGCAATGCTACTGTTGCGAGGATGAAGGCTCTGGTGTGCGTACCAAAATTTCTCATTAAACTGACTGTTGCATCGGTCATGAGTGTTTGTTGCGACACTGTTTGCTGGCTCATGACGGCAAATAAATTCAGATCTGGCTCCGTTTCACCGAGCACATAGAGAGGGTCAGAGATGTATTTTGTGGGTAGCACATGCTCGAGCACGGCATCGGTCGCATTGGCGAGTGCATGCGATTCCAGACTGATGCCTTGCCGAACCTGGCTGGGGGAATACGGCAGGGTGGTTGGCTTGACGTTCTCCCTTGTCGCGCGCAGCAAAGCATCTTCCTTATCATTGCGCAAGTAAGCCGTATGCATGCGGTAGTACTGATAGTTCTCTAGCGCCGCATGGCGGTTGGAAACTAAGGTAATGACATTTTGCTTGCTGCCATGCGCTCCTGCCATGTCGAGTGCATTAATCCAAAGCATGCGCGCTACACTGACACCGGGAAGTACGCTGGTGTGATATGGCTGCGTCAGATCTTGCACGTAATGCAGCGCCCATCCGGCAAAACGCCAACCCCAGTAGGCGTGGCCAGTATTGAAAGCGTGCCTGGAAAGCGTCTGGTAAAGATGTATCCGATATTCAGGGTAGGTGCGGCGCAGGAATCCGGCCGCCTTATACACGATTGGTGATTCATGAAAAAAACCCATATGAAATGGTGCTTGGCTTGAATACTCTAGCGCAGGATTACCAAATGCCTGTTTGCCGAACTGGTAGCCCAAGCTCCGTGCGTTGCCATTGTTGTCCCATAAGCCGAGATCAAGGCCATAATCTGGCTCATCGGATGCGCTCGCTACCACGTCTAAAGCGGCAAGCATGTCGCCTTCCTTTACACGCAGAAATTGCCCATTCATTACCGATAATGAATGTTGCAGGGTAGTCACTGCATTCCAAGCGAGCAGTGTTTTGCCGCTTACATCAGCACCAGGTTGCATTTGCAAATACAGTGGTAGTTTCGACTGTGGATTGATGCGCAACGCCGCCATGAAGCGCTGGCGAATTTGTTTTGCATCAGTGCTGTAGCGGTAACTTAAATTGCTTGGCCGTTGCGGATATTCAGGCACGTTTGTTCTGGCCCATTGTTCTTCCTGCTGTAACAGCGATTCAAGTGTATGGCCTTGTGCGATGAGAAAAGATTCTAGACTTTCCACACTAACCGCTGGCGTTTTACCTGCTGCAAATAAGCTAGATAAAGCTTGCCAGGTACCGAGCGCATGGTTGCTCCATGCGGCCGCGGGTAGGGCGACGATGATCAAAGTGGATGCCAGAATGCCGATCAGAATTGACGGGGAAATACTTATTTTCATAACCTAGTGTTATTCATGTTTGGATGGAAAGGTAAGCGCTATCATACCGTTTTAGTCGATGTGGAATCCAAGGGAAAACAGAAATTGTCGCTTTCTGGAGACTCTTATTTGCAGAGCAAATACTGGGTAAATTTGAAGCCTAAATTCGAAGGCGAAATTCAACGATCTTAAGAGCGGCGTTTGAACCAGCCAGCGATAGAAAGTCGATTGCGTGTGGCCGGTAATACTTCATGCGCCATCTCTGCGGATAAAAATAGCACCAATCGACAAGCCACAGGAGAAATATCTTCAGTGCATTCGCCTTCAAGATGCAGGCGCAAAGCACCACCTTGCTCTGGCAACCAATCTTCATTGAGATAAATGACGGCTGAGATGGTGCGACTGTCATTGTCGCGAAAACGATCAATATGTTTGATGTACGAAGTGCCAGGTGCATAAAACGCGAAGTGACTTTCGTACTCTTCCAGGCCCAAATAAAGATTTTGGTTCAATACCAAACGCAAGCTTTCCATCATCTCTAAATATTGGTCGCAGGCGACTGATTGTCCAGCCTCAAGCCAGCGGGTTTGATCACCACGAATATTCGCTGCGAGCTCGTGCAGTTTGCCTCGACCAACGCCCGCTAAGGTTAGTCCATCGATAGCTTGTATGGCCAGGCATTCAGCTGCGAGGGTTAGCGCCAGATTGGCAGGTAAAAAAAGATTGTGTTGCGACCAGCCATGACCTGCAAGGTTGTCAAGCATGGCGGCCTGCATGCCCACGCCAAACCCAAATCCGGTTTGGCTGGCATCTGGTGCTAAAGGAATCACGGGAGTCTTTCTTGGGGAACGTGCAGGTGCTACTTATCGCATTAACCCAAGAGTGAGGGGACGTTTACAAATTTTTTGATGGGGATAGCGTCATCGAAAATTGATCAATATGAAATTGAAAGCACTGAACGCTTTATTTAATTTGTCAGATTGAATGATGAATTGTACTTGCTTATCGACGATGTCAAAGTCTGAATAGATATTATTGAATCACTGTCGATTACCCCCTATTCATTAAAATTCGATAGATATTAAGTATTTTCTGTAAACAATTGTTGAATCGATAGTGATTTGATATCGATTGATTAACTGCTCGGCTAGCAAGTGGCATATTTCACTAAAACGAAGCATGGGTGCTGTAATATAATTTATCTTCATCGTTGGATTGGCAAAAAAATATTCGTTAAGCAATTTTCACGAATTCTTATTAACTCGCTTGCTGTGGTTTGAATGAGATCATGCTAAAGAAAATCGACGTCAATTTTTTAAGAAAAGGTATGTATATCCAAGAACTTTGCAGTTCTTGGATGGATACGCCTTTTTGGAAAAAATCTTTTTTGCTCGATGATTCCGCGCTTCTCGAAAAAATTAAAGCGACGAAAATCAAAGAAGTATGGATCGATATCAGCAAAGGTCTAGACGTGTTTTCTGAAATTGTCATCGAGGTAGCGCCAGCTGCTGTAGAAGTGACTTTGTCGCCAACCAAACAAACAGTAGTGGCATTCGACAAAATTATTCCGGTTTCGATGGATGCAGAGATGGGGCGTGCCGCCAGCATTGTCGGCGAATCGAAGAAGGCAGTTTTTTCGATGTTCAACGAAGCGAGGATGGGTAACGCGGTTGATGCAGAAAATGCCATGCCTTTGGTTGAGGAAATCGCCGGTTCTGTTATGCGTAATCCTGGCGCTTTAATTGGTTTGGCTAGACTGAAGACGGCTGACGATTACACCTATATGCATTCGGTCGCCGTTTGCGCGCTAATGATTGCCTTGTCGCGTAAGCTGGGCCTCGATGATGATAAGACCCGCGAAGCGGGGCTGGCCGGACTCTTGCACGACATAGGTAAGATGGCAGTTCCATCAGAAATATTGAATAAGCCAGGAAAATTAACTGACGCAGAATTCGTCTCAGTGAAAGAACACCCGGCAGCCGGTCATCAGATGTTACTGGAGGCAAAAGGTGTCGGAAAAATTGCACTGGATGTGTGCTTGCATCATCATGAAAAAATGGACGGCAGCGGCTATCCAATGCGATTGTCAGGCGATGAAATAAGCCTCTACGCAAAGATGGGCGCAGTCTGTGATGTGTATGATGCGATTACCTCAAATCGACCGTACAAGCAAGGCTGGTGTCCTGCGGAATCGCTAGGGAAAATGTCCGAGTGGAGCAAGGGGCATTTTGACCCGGTCGTATTTCAGGCATTTATCAAAAGTATAGGAATTTATCCAGTCGGCACGCTGGTTCGATTGCAATCGGGCAGACTCGGCGTGGTCGTCGAGCAGCAAGTCGTTAAATCAATTCTCTTACCGAAAGTGCGCGTATTCTTTTCTTCCAAGTCTATGGCGTATATCACGCCAGAGTTACTAGATCTGGCTGGCCCAGGTTTGCAAGATAAAATTGTTGCACGTGAGGATGCAAGTACCTGGGGTTTGAAAGACATTAATCGCTATTGGTTGGGCGAAACCGCAACTGCTAAATAATATTGCGAAATAAGTCAGTTAATTAAAGCTGCAAAATAAACCTATCAAATAAATCCAGAGATTGCTTGAGATGCCAGTGTCGTCAACATACGCACCTCGGTTATTTTTACTTTTCTGGTTGTATGACGATCTTGCCAGTTACTTTTCTTGCTGCTAGATCATTCAATGCGCTGGCGGTATCCTTGAGCGCATATCTTCCTGAAATATGTGGCTTGATTTTTCCTTCCGCTAGCCACGTCATGAGTTCGCGCATGGCGAGTAAATTTGCTTTGGGTTCGCGCTTGGCAAATTCACCCCAAAAAACTCCCACCAAGGATGCTCCCTTTAATAAGGTCAGGTTTAATGGTAATTTGGGTATTTCACCATTGGCAAAACCAACGACCAGGTATCTGCCGCGCCAGGCTATTGAGCGAAACGCTGGCTCTGCATAGATGCCGCCAACCGGATCGTAAATAACATCGGGGCCTTTGCCATTTGTCGCCGCTTTGATTGCTTCGCGCAGATCTTCAGTACTGTAATTGATGCATGCGTCGGCACCATGCTCTCGGCAAATGTCTAGTTTTTCATCTGTAGAAGCAGCGGCAATGACTCTGGCGCCTAGCGCCTTGCCAATCTCGATTGCCGCCAAGCCGACACCACCAGCGGCGCCCAAAACCAACATGGTTTCGCCCGCCTTTAGCTGCGCTCGATCAACCACGGCATGGTGCGAAGTGCCATAGGTCAGGGTAATCGCAGCTGCCGTATCAAAGTCCATGCCGGGTGGCATAGGAATGATGGCGTTGGCGGGCACAAGTACCTGCTGGGCAAACGCGCCATGTCCTATGAAGGCGATCACTTTGTCACCAACTTTAGCGTTAGTCACACCATCACCTAGCGCACGCACTACTCCAGAAAGTTCGCTTCCCGGAGTGAACGGCAAATCAGGCTTAAATTGATATTTATTTTGGATGATCAGTACGTCGGGGAAGTTAACACCGGCAGCTTTAACATCAATCGCGATTTGCCCCAGCCCTGGAATTACATCTGCCAATTCGGCAATCACTAAAGTGTCAGGTAGGCCCCAATTTTCACAAAGAATAGCTTTCATGTTTGCCTTTTATTGAAATAGTACGATCGTTTGTTTCTGTGATTATGCCGCAAAATAGTGATGGCGATAAGAATTTATATTCATGCTTCAGGTAAAATGTTTAGCATGAAAATATTGATTAGTAATGATGACGGATATCTTGCACCAGGCATAGTTGCGCTGGCCGATGCCTTGCGTGCTGTCGCTGAAATTACGGTGGTTGCCCCTGACAGTAATCGTTCAGGCGCGTCGAATGCCTTGACGCTAGATAGGCCACTGTCGGTTTATCGTGCCGATAATGGCTTTTATTTTGTTAACGGCACACCGACCGATTGTGTCCACATCGCACTTACCGCGATCATGAAAGATAAGCCCGATTTAATCGTTTCTGGCATTAATCAAGGGCAGAATATGGGCGACGATACCTTGTATTCAGGGACAGTTGCAGCCGCGACAGAAGGCTACTTGTTTGGTGTGCCTTCGATTGCGTTTTCTCAAGTAGATAAGGCGTGGACATGTTTGGATAGTGCCGCCCGCATCGCAAGAGAAATAATAGTGCGCGGCTTTCCTTCCTTAGACCGGCCATTTTTGCTGAATGTGAATATTCCGAATCTCCCGTACGAGAACATCAAGGGAATCCGCTCGACCCGTCTAGGAAAACGTCATACGTCTGAGGCAGTTATCCGGGCGCAAGATCCGCATGGACGCGACATCTATTGGATAGGCCCACCCGGTGCCGCGAAAGATGCCGGCGAAGGGACAGATTTTCATGCTACTTCTAGAGATTATGTTTCGGTCACACCATTGCAAGTGGATCTGACCAATGCACGACAAATGAGTCAATTAATCGCGGACTTGGCATGACCACAAAAAATCGTCAATTTCCTTTGCCTTTGTCGTCTGTTATTGATAAAACCGGTAAATTAAATAGCCGCTCATCTGATTCTGTGCGGACTGTTATGCCACAGACAGCTATGCAAAATGCCGCCATGAATTCAATGAAAAACGCAACGAAAAACGTAGCGAAGGACGCACCAACTCTGGCAGTCCGTCCGGCCATTTCGGCAAAGTTTTTGGATAAGCCCCTGCCTTCAATTGTGAGTAAAGTGAGCGCGGTAAGTAATCCTTATGGCTCAGAGGGATTGCGTCGGGAAATGGTGTCCAGGGTTGCGCTGAAAGGTGTTAAAGATAGCCTGGTTTTGGCGGCACTGGAATCCATTCCGCGGCATCTTTTTATCGAATCTGGTTTGTCCAGTCAAGCCTATATAGATGCGTCACTACCTATAGGCCATCACCAAACAATTTCGCAGCCATACATCGTTGCGCGCATGATAGAGATTATGCGAAATGGCGGTGTTCTTGGAAATGTTTTGGAAATAGGTACCGGATGCGGCTATCAAGCTGCAGTCTTATCTTTGGTTGCGAAAGAGGTGTACTCGATAGAACGTATTAAGGCATTGCATGAACTGGCCAAAAACAATCTTAGGCCGATGAGGATCGCGAATATACGATTGCATTATGGTGACGGTGTGCTCGGATTACCTAAGGTTGCTCCGTTTGACGGTATTATATTGGCTGCCGCCGGATTGGAAGTGCCACAAGCCTTGCTAGAACAGTTGGTGATTGGCGGTCGCCTGATCGCGCCAGTTGGCGGTAGAAATCAAGTGCTGCAGCTCATTGAGCGTGTCACGAAAAACGAGTGGAAAAGTTCGGTATTGGAGCATTGTCATTTCGTGCCTCTGCATCAAGGAGTAATATGATGCTGTTAAATAAATGGAATAGTGTAATAAGTATGAGAAGCATGAAAAAACTAGAGAAATTTGCACAAGCGACTGTTGCGCTATCTTTGCTTGCTGTTGTCGCGGCTTGTAGCACTACGCCGAATAAAGCACCGGTTGTTGAAAGGACTGAAAGCACAAATAAAGAGGGCAATAAGTCTCAAGCGCCCTTGGCAAAATCTGTTGCGCAGATTGCGGCTGATACACGCAATAGTTATGTCGTTAAAAAAGGCGATACTTTATATCGAATAGCGTTGGACCATGGCCAAAGCTACAGCGATATTGTCGCCTGGAATAGTCTGAAAAATCCGAATGATATTAAGGTTGATCAAGTGCTGCGAGTTGCGCCGCCGGATGGTAGTGCAAATACCGGGGTGCAGACGTCAAGTGTGTCGACTGGCTCAGCGGTTGAAGTGAGAAATTTATCGACGGTAAGTCCCGCTACCAATAAATCGAGCCCAAAGGGTGATAAGCGTCCTTATTCGGAAGCTAATTTACTTGAAATGCAAAAAACCGATGGTGTGACAGCGGTAGCTAGCTCAGCTGCGGTTAAACCTGAATCGCAAATAACAGTAAAATCTGTTGAATCGACTGGCGCACAGGTCGTTAGCGAGCCAGATGCGGTGGAGTGGATTTGGCCAACAGAAGGCAAGCTCATCAGTAATTTTGATGACGGAAAAAATAAGGGTTTTGATATATCCGGCAAGCTGGGTCAGGATATCTTTGCTGCTGGCGCAGGAAAAGTCATGTATGAAGGTAGCGGGATTCGTGGATATGGTAATCTGGTGATCATCAAGCATACAAATGCGCTTTTATCTGCTTATGCGCACAATAAGGTAAATTTGGTTAAAGAAGGGCAGATGATCGTAAAAGGTCAAAAAATCGCTGAAATGGGCAGTTCTGATAGCGACATAGTTAAGCTTCATTTTGAAATTAGGCAGCAAGGAAAACCGGTAGATCCATCTAAATTTTTACCTGGTCGTCAATAGCCGATAGCATCCGCTAGCGGTTAAACATGAAACCTAAGCGCACACCATCCATATGCCCAAGTCTTCAATCAAGTATCAGTTGCATTCATCTGAGACTGCTGAACATCAGAATATTAATTCTGATAATCGGCTTGAGGTTCAGCTGGAGGTTCAGGTCGAGTTATCTGATACTTCAGAAAACGATGAAGTCGACGTAGATACGGACGTTGATGTTGATGTACAAGACAATCAAAATGAATCACCGGCTTCGCTCATTGTTGCTCCGATTGATGAATTGAAAACGGTCTTAGCCGCCGAATTATCGACCGACGCAACGCAGCATTACCTTAATCAAATCGGGACCCGGCCTTTGTTTTGTGTCGCTGAAGAACTTCATTTTGCAACGTTAGCGAAAGCCGGGAATTTCGACGCGCGGCAAAAAATGATTGAACACAATTTGCGTTTGGTAGTGTCAATCGCGAAGCACTATATCAATCGCGGTGTGGCCTTGTTGGATATGATAGAAGAGGGCAATTTAGGTTTGATGCACGCGATAGATAAATTTGAGCCTGAGCGCGGTTTTCGGTTTTCTACCTATGCAACCTGGTGGATACGTCAGAGCATCGAACGTGCGATCATGAATCAGGCTCGCACCATACGTCTACCGGTGCATGTGGTTCGAGAATTGAATCAAATTTTACGGGCGAAGTATCATTTGGAGGCGCAGCAGCGTGACGGTCGCGATGCAACCATCGAAGATATCGCCCATTTGGTCGATCGTCCTATAGACGAAGTTCAAGATATATTGGCTTTGTCCGAGCACGCAACTTCTCTGGATACTCCTTTGGATAACGACCCCCAATCGAGTTTAATGGATATGTTGCCGGGCGACAGTGACGATACGCCAGATATCTTGGCCGAGCATCATGAGATCACCATACAAGTGCGCGATTGGCTGTCGAGATTGCCGGATAAGCAACGTATCGTCATAGTTCGTCGTTTTGGCTTGGATAACGATGACCCTGCAACCCTGGAAACTCTGGCCGATGAAATGGGAATTACCAGGGAAAGAGTGCGACAGATACAGCAGGAAGCCTTGATTAAGTTGAAACGTTCTTTTGCCTCCCGCGGTGTAGGTAGGGATGCTCTTCTTTAAATAAGCTCACTCATCTGGACTTTTCTAGTTCGTTTTCATCGTTAGAAACGGTCTGTGTTCGGTCGTTTGCCTTATAATTCCGTTTTTTGAAATAAATCATTCTTCCAGCGTGGCCTGTCGGTCATGCTCTCAAAATCATGAATACTATAAAAATTCGTTCATTCGATATGGATGCGCGTGGCGTTGGGCACCTCGAAAACGAAGATGGAACACAAGGTAAGGTCGTGTTTGTCGAAGGTGCCTTGCCTGGCGAAGTTGTGGGCTTTAATACCTACAAGAAGAAAGCTACATGGGAGGTCGCGACCATGGGTGCCTTGATTAAAGAGTCGTCGCAAAGGGTAACACCGAAATGTGAGTATTTTGGTGTTTGCGGAGGTTGCTCTATGCAGCATCTTGAGGCTGACGCACAAGTTGCGATGAAACAGCGCGTTCTTGAAGATAATTTAGGGCATATCGGTAAAGTCAAACCTGAAATGATGATGCGCCCAATCTACGGGCCGACTTGGGGCTATCGTTATCGGGCAAGGATCTCAGTACGGAATGTGCATAAAAAAGGCATGGTATTGGTGGGCTTCCACGAGAAAAGATCACGTTATGTCGCCAATATGGAAACCTGTGAAATCTTGCCGCCGCATGTTTCCGCAATGTTAATGCCATTACGTGGATTGATCGCCTCTTTGTCTATTATCGAAGAATTGCCTCAAATTGAACTAGCCATCGGCGAGGGTTTGACAGCGATGGTGCTACGAATTATGGCGCCGCTCACCTCTGATGATGAGTTGAAACTAAAGTCGTTTGCGGATGAGTACAAAGTTCAATGGTGGCTGCAAACAAAAGGGCCCGAGACAGCTGAACCGTTCTATCCAGAAGGTGGTGATTTACACTATTTGTTGCCAGAGTTTGGTGTAAAAATGCCTTTCAAGCCGACAGATTTTACCCAGGTAAACCATCATATTAATCGAGTATTAGTTGCACGCGCTTTGCGATTATTGGATGTGCAAAAAGATGAAAGGATTGCCGATCTTTTTTGTGGTCTCGGTAACTTTACCTTGCCGATCGCAACGCTTGCTGCAGAAGTGGTCGGAATTGAAGGTAGCTCCACCTTGACCGAGCGTGCCACTGAGAACGCGAAGAAAAACGGTTTGGAAGCCAAAACTTCATTCAGTACGCGTAATTTGTTTGAAGTGACCGCAGAAGATTTCGTTGCACTGGGTAAGTTTGATCGATTTTTAGTTGATCCTCCTCGCGATGGAGCTATGGCGGTGTGCAAGGCTTTGATCGACCTTGGGCAAATTGCACCGCATCTTAAACCGAAACGTATCGTGTATGTTTCATGTAGCCCATCCACTTTGGCGCGTGATGCCGGCATGCTCGTCAATGAGGCAGGTTATAGAATGTCGTTGGCCGGTGTGGTGAATATGTTTCCTCACACATCTCATGTTGAATCTATGGCGGTGTTTGATTTGATCTGACGTTGAGAAAAAACACGCGCAAATAAAAAACCGGCAAAATGCCGGTTTTTTATTTGGGTGTCCAATTGCACTAATCCCGATTGCCGCCAAAAATGCCGAGTATCGAGAGTAGGTTACTGAAAATATTATAAATATCTAAGTAAATATTCAAGGTTGCCGTAATGTAGTTGGTTTCACCGCCATTAATAACTTGCTGAACGTCATGCAAAATGTAAGCCGAAAAAATGCCAATTGCGATGACTGAAACAGTTAATTGTAGAGCGGGAAGCTGCAAAAATATATTGGCAAT
>JAZJYB010000032.1:48301-68697 GCA_040390685.1 Pseudomonadota bacterium
GGCCAACAAATAACCATTTTCCAAGGCCGGAAAAATCCCTTTTCGATACCGTGGCAATACTCGCCATAACAACAAAAATACTTGATGTGCCGCCGAACGCCAGCATGATCAGTGAAGCGCCGTTTGAATATCCTAAGGTGTGACTAATTAGGCGTGAAAGCAAAAGGCCCATAAAGAAAGTGAAGCCCAAAAGCACAAAAACGCCAACGGTGGAATTTTTGGTTTTTTCGATGGCAAAAATAAAACCGAATGCAATTGCAAGGAAAGCAAGTAATCCTATCATCGGACTTCTAGGGAAAAACGAAAATTGCAGCTGCACACCTAGCCAGGCACCAAAAATAGTCGGAATCATTGATAAAGCGAGTAACCAATAAGTATTTCGCATTACCTTATGGCGCACTTGCGCAGCATCACCGGCGAAATCGTAAGAGTTGGATATTTGTTGATTCATCACACTTTCCTCATTGAAATGGTTTGTTGCGGCCTGATAGTTAAAAGAATACCACGCAAATATTCGAGGTGGATGATTTTACCTATCTCAATGTTCTAACTTCACTTAAAGAAAAGTGCATAATAGCAATTATGTATATTGGCAACTTCCCTTGATGTAGGTGTTTTATGATAAAATCTAAGGTTAGATGAATTATTGAAATTTTGTCTTAACCCTTTCATTTTATTGGAGTTTTTAGATGGCTATTGAACGCACATTGTCTATTATTAAGCCAGATGCAGTGGCAAAAAATGTTATCGGCCAGATCTACAGCCGTTTTGAAGGTGCAGGCTTGAAGATTATTGCTGCACGCATGATGCATTTGTCACGCGCTGAAGCTGAAGGTTTTTATGCTGTACATGCAGCACGCCCATTTTTTAAAGATTTGGTTGAGTTTATGATTTCTGGTCCTGTCATCGTTCAGGCACTTGAAGGCGAAAACGCCATTTTGAAGCATAGAGATTTGATGGGTGCAACTGACCCTAAGAAGGCAGATGCCGGAACAATTCGCGCTGATTTCGCTGATTCTATCGATGCCAATGCGGTTCACGGTTCAGATGCAGCTGAAACAGCGGCTGTGGAAATCGCTTACTTTTTCCCTGCATTGAATGTGTATTCGCGTTAATTATTAGTTTTTAAGTTTGAGAATATTGCCCCGTTTTTGCAAGTATGCATGGGCGGGGTGTGAAAGAAGATTTGCATGACGGCACTCATTAATTTATTGGATCTTGATCCCCTTCAGTTGATCGCGTATTGCGATGAGCTGGGTGAGAAGCCGTTTCGTGCAAAGCAATTGCAGCGCTGGATACACCAGTTTGGCGCGAGTAATTTTGATGAGATGACTGATCTTGCAAAATCTTTGCGGGAAAAATTATCTGGTCGCGCTTTCATCGCTGCGCCTGCCGTTGTCAGTGATCACATATCCTCTGATGGGACGCGCAAGTGGTTGCTCGATGTCGGGCAAGGAAACGCAATTGAGACCGTTTTCATTCCGGAAGAAAATCGTGGCACGCTTTGCATCTCAACGCAGGCTGGTTGTGCAGTTAATTGCCGTTTTTGCTCAACAGGTAAGCAGGGTTTTAATCGTAATTTAACAGTCGGTGAAATTATTGGCCAGTTATGGTTAGCCGAATTTGAATTGCGCAAGAGCAAAGGTATTGAGCCCGGCCCTAAAGGTGAGCGGCAAATTACTAACGTGGTGATGATGGGCATGGGTGAGCCCTTGTTGAATTTTGAGCCTACCGTTACCGCATTGCGCTTAATGCTTGATGATAATGCTTATGGCTTATCTCGTCGCCGCGTGACATTGTCGACCAGTGGCGTCGTGCCAATGATAGACAAGCTTTCGCAAGAGTGCGCTGTGGCCTTGGCTGTTTCATTGCATGCATCTAATGATGCTTTGCGCGATAGTTTGATACCACTAAATAAAAAACATCCATTGCAAGAATTGATGGCGTCGTGCAAACGCTATCTGGATTACGCTCCGCGTGATTTTGTTACTTTCGAATATTGCATGTTGGACGGCGTTAATGATAGTGATCAGCATGCCAGGGAATTGATTCAACTGGTACGGGATGTTTCATGCAAATTTAATCTCATTCCGTTTAACCCTTTCCCGGAATCGGGTTTGACCCGATCGCCGAATCCAAGAATTAAGGCTTTCGCACAGATTTTGATGGACGCAGGACTAGTAACGACAATTCGCAAAACACGCGGCGACGATATTGATGCCGCGTGTGGGCAACTTGCCGGTGAAGTACAGGATAGGACCAGAGTACAAGAACGAATGCAAAAAATGACCGAATATAAGCAAAAATTCGGTGAGAATTTCGGAAAAATTGTGGAGATCCCCCAGTGAAAATTTTTGAACTGCGTTGCCGTATTTTATTGAGCGTCTTGTTAGCGCTTTTTCTGACATCTTGCGCAAGCCAAAAGCTTGACAGTATGCAGCCAGAAAATAATCCTAGTGTTGCAAATATTGAACAGCAAAAACGAGCGGCAATACGATTGCAACTTGCAGTTGATTATTACACGCAAGGGCAGCACAAAGTTGCGCTTGAAGAAATCCGGCAGGCTCTGCTGGTGGCGCCCGATCTGGTTGATGCGTACAGTGTTCGGGCCCTTATTTTTATGGATTTAAAAGATACACAAAGAGCCGAAGATAATTTTTTGCATGCATTGAAATTGGCACCAAATAATTCTGATTTGGCCAATAATTATGGCTGGTTCTTATGTCAAAACGGAAAAGAAAAAGAATCAATACCGTACTTTGAAAAGGCCTTGAAAGACCCAAGTTATCCAACTCCCGCCAAGGTGCTTAGTAACGCAGGTGTGTGCAGTCTCAGATTGAAAGATGTAGCAAACGCAGAACGGTATTTTATGCTGGGCTTTCGTGAACAACCTGCGGATCCATCAATAAACGCAAATCTGGCAAAAATCCTTTATGACAAGGGTGAATATGAAAAGGCAAAATTTTATATAAATCGAGTAGTAAAGGCGGAAATCATGGCTGCCGATGTGTTGTGGTTGGCGCTTAAAATAGAAAATAAACTCAATGATCAAATGGCGGTAACTAGTTTAGGAACGCAATTGCGCAGACGTCACCCGACCTCGAAAGAGTATGAATCGTTTCAGCGAGGTGCTTTTAATGAGTGAGTCTGGAGTAAATTCCTTCGTTAAACATATGCTTGAACTGAAAATAGAGAGTCATCAAGACGCCGTTGCGACTGCGGGGCAATCAATCGGTGCCATGCTGGCACGTGCTCGAATGGAGAAGGATTGGAGCGTTCAACAGGTCGCAGATCAGTTGAAATTATCTCCAAAGCAGATTCTTGCGTTGGAAGAGGATAAATTCGACGACTTGCCTAAGCTAGTGATTGTGCGGGGATTTATTCGTACCTATGCCAAATTATTGAAAATTGACGCGGATCCTTTGGTCGCATTACTTCCAAAGGATGCTCAAAATATTCATTTGCAAGAGACATTGAAACCGGCTCTTTCTACTCCTTTTATGGAGTCACGTCTTTCTTTGATGGGGCGACAAGATAGTAGTAAAAAATACTTGTTTGGCGCTGCCTTGCTTGCGTTATTCGCAGTGGGATTTTTTGTTGTTCAAAAAACCGATGTCGTCTTCTCCGCAAAAAATTTCTTGAATGGGAAGTCAGTAGCAACTCCAGAGATAAAACCAGATACAGTCGTGTTGACTCCAACTGTATCAGAGGCGCCTCCAGCATACACCGGGCCTATTGAGTCACCGCAGGTCAACTCTTCAGTTTCAGCTTCAGTTGCTGACTTGCCGGAGAATGAAATAAAGGCAGGGCATATTGAACAAGTTACACCTCAGCTTGCGCCGCATGTCGGTATTGTTGCAACGCCGAGCAAAGAAATCGTGAATAGTCCAACGACTTTGCCGATTGCTAATTCCGCGACGACTTCAGCGACACTCGTCGACAAAGATATGATGAAGCTAAAATTTCGCCAGGATTCTTGGATACAAATTAAGAAAGAAAATGGCGTAATAGTGACTTCTCATCTTGCAAAAGCTGGGACCGAAGAAGTTTTTAGTGTCAAAGAGTTGCTGCAAGTGAGAATTGGAAATGCTGCTGGAGTGGACGGTGTTTTGCGCGGAGCTCCATTAGAAATTCTGGCAGAAAAAGGTAGTAATGTCGTTAACTTGAATGTGAAGTAAAAATGAGTTCTCGTCTGTCTGATGTTAATTTTGGATCTCAAGAGCGGCGCATTTGTCGCGGCGTAGTAATTGGTGATCGTGGGCATACCGTCATGGTGGGCGGTGGTGCGCCGATTGTTATTCAGTCGATGACAAATACGGATACTGTTGATGTGATTTCGACGGCTATCCAAATTAAAGAGTTGGCACGTGCCGGTTCTGAATTGGTCAGAATAACTGTCAATAACGTTGAGGCTGCGATCGCTGTTCCGGCAATTCGAGAACAGCTCGATAAAATGGACGTGAATGTTCCACTGGTCGGGGATTTTCACTATAACGGACACACTTTACTTAAAGACTATCCTGATTGTGCAAAAGCGCTGGCAAAGTATCGTATTAATCCCGGCAATGTAGGGCAGGGAGCCAAGCGAGACACGCAATTTGCGCAAATGATCGAGTTAGCTTGTTCCTACGAAAAACCGATACGCATTGGTGTTAATTGGGGAAGTCTCGATCAGGCCTTGCTTGCCCGGATCATGGATGAGAACGCGCAGCGCGCGAATCCATGGAATGCTAAATCTGTGATGTGTGAAGCCTTGATTACCTCTGCAATTGAGAGTGCAAAACGTGCGGAAGAAATTGGTTTGTCCGGTGATAAGATTATCTTGTCCTGTAAAGTGTCGGGCGTGCAGGATCTGATCGCTGTCTATCGTGAGCTTGCACGGCGCTGTGATTATCCATTGCATCTTGGCTTGACTGAAGCCGGCATGGGAAGCAAAGGAATTGTCGCCTCTACTGCTGCGCTTTCTGTCTTGTTGCAAGAAGGTATTGGCGACACGATCAGAATATCCCTGACCCCGGAGCCTGGTGGTGATCGTTGTAAAGAAGTGATCGTCGGGCAAGAAATTTTGCAGACTTTGGGCCTGCGCAAATTTACACCTATGGTTATCGCTTGCCCAGGATGCGGGCGTACAACCTCCACGGTATTTCAGGAATTGGCAGACGATATTCAAACTTTTTTGCGCGACCAGATGTTAGTTTGGAAAAAAGAATACCCTGGTGTGGAAAGCATGAATGTTGCAGTGATGGGATGTATTGTGAATGGCCCAGGTGAATCCAAACATGCCAATATAGGAATCAGTTTGCCAGGTACCGGCGAATCACCGGCGGCTCCAATTTTCATTGATGGAGTGAAGGCAATGACCTTGCGTGGCGATAATATTGCGAAAGAATTTCAAGCTATCGTATTGGATTATGTAAAAAGTCATTACGCACCTACAGCTCAAAATCTGGGTGAAGAGTTAATTAAGAATATCGGGTAATCAGGAATGTCAGAACAAAAAAAGATCGAAAAAATAAGTGGCGTAAAAGGGATGAACGACGTTCTTCCTGTTGACGCAGCGATGTGGGAGTTATTTGAAAATACAGTTCAGTCGGTGGTGAAGAGCTATGGTTTTCAGCAAATACGTACACCTATCCTTGAATCCACCAATTTGTTTTCGCGTGGATTGGGTGAAGTGACCGATATCGTCGAAAAAGAAATGTATTCTTTTGAAGACGCTTTGAATGGCGACAAGCTTACTTTGCGGCCTGAAGGCACTGCGGGCATAGTTCGTGCCGTATTAGAGCACAACCTTACCTATGAAGGCCCTAAACGCCTTTGGTATGCCGGCCCAATGTTCCGTCACGAGAAACCTCAACGTGGTCGGTACAGACAGTTTCATCAGGTAGGCGCTGAAGCCTTAGGATTTAGCGGTCCTGACATCGATGCCGAATTAATCGCGATGTGTCAGCGCCTTTGGGATGATCTTGGATTGCAGAATGTACGATTGGAATTGAATTCCATCGGTGATGCGCATGAACGGCAGCAACATCGTGTGGACTTGATTGCGTATTTTGAACAAAATAAAGATGTGTTGGATGCCGAAGCCCAACGTCGCCTCTATAGCAATCCCTTGCGTATTTTGGATACAAAAAATCCGCAGATGCAAGCAATGGTAAATGCTGCGCCAAAATTAATTGATTATCTCGGAGAGGAGTCAAGATCGCATTTTGAAGGTGTGCAGAAAATTCTTCGCCATAACAGTATTCCATTTACGATCAATCCTCGATTAGTCCGCGGTATGGACTATTACAATCGAACAGTGTTCGAATGGGTAACCGACGAACTTGGCTCTCAGGGGACGGTCTGTGCGGGTGGGCGTTATGATTCTCTTGCTAGTATTTTTGGTGGTAAGGCGACACCGGCATGTGGTTTTGCCATGGGCGTTGAGCGCTTGCTCGAATTGATGAAGGCCTCAGGAGAATTGCACAGTCCAAGTGAGTGCGATGTTTATCTGGTTCATCAGGGTGCGGAAGCGCAAATGCAATCTTTTGTTATTGGAGAGCGTTTGCGTGATGCCGGACTAGATGTTGTGTTACATTGCGCATCGGCAGCTGGAGTCGGC
This sequence comes from Pseudomonadota bacterium, assembly GCA_040390685.1. Classification (GTDB taxonomy): domain Bacteria; phylum Pseudomonadota; class Gammaproteobacteria; order Burkholderiales; family Burkholderiaceae_D; genus Undibacterium. The sequence goes on from JAZJYB010000032.1 coordinate 54,906, forward strand.
AGTTTTAAATCGCAAATGAAAAAGGCTGATGCCAGCGGCGCTTCATTCGCAATCATTATTGGCGAAGATGAAGCGAAATCCAATTCGGTCACTATCAAAGCGATGCGTGCCGAAGATATGGACAATAATCAAATAAAACTACCATTTGAATCGGTTGTCGATTACATCGTCGATCAAATTACAGGTGGAAGTGAAACAGACAGTAGTTGCGACAATCCTAATCACATTCATATTCATCATTAAACTAAACAAATATGGCATACGATCTCGAAGAACAAGAACAGATAGACACTTTAAAAGCATGGTGGAAACAATACGGTAACCTTGTCACATGGTTGCTTATCGTTGCACTTTCTTCATATGCAGCGTGGACTGGCTGGCGCAATTATCAATTCAGTCAATCGACTCAAGCATCGCAACTCTATGACGAGATGCAAAAAGCTATACTCGCCAAAGATAACGCTAAAGTGCAACGTGCTGCGTCGGATTTAATCGAAAAATTCACCCGAACTTCTTATGCTCCAATGGCAGCTTTGTCGGCAGCGAAGAGTGCATTTGATTTGAACGATCTTAGAACAGCGAAATCACAACTGCATTGGGTAATAGAGCATAGCAGCGTTGAAGAATACAAAGCACTCGCTAGAATTCGTCTCGCTGGAATTGCTCTTGATGAAAAAGCCTATGACGAAGGTTTGGCTCTATTGGCAGGCGAATTTCCCGCAGAATTTGCAGGTAACGCTTTTGACAGAAAAGCTGATATTTATGTAGCACAAAACAAGTTTGTTGAAGCCCGTTCTGCATATCAAGCTGCTTTGGAAAAAATCAAAGATAAAAATCCCGGCCGAAAGCTAATTCAGATCAAGCTAGATGCTATTGGTGGCGCGACCGAAAGCAAAGTGGCAGCGAATGTTGGCGCTAAATAAATTGGAGTTGAACATGCATTTTCTTGGTAAATTGATGACGATAACATCAATGCTAGTGTTGGCCGGATGTTCCACTTTGTCGTCGATGAACCCATTTGCAAAGACCGAGACAAAAAATGTCCCTGCTGCTTTGCAAGAGTTCAAGTCGAGTATTTCGATCAAGACTGTTTGGTCAACATCGGTTGGCGCGAGTGGCTCTTTTGTTTTGTCGCCAGTTCAAATTGACAATGCTATTTATGCTGGCGCAGCAGATGGAAGTTTGGTAAAAATTGATTTGGTAAAAGGCAACGCGATTTGGCGTATTAACGCAGGAACTACTTTGACCGCCGGTCTAGGTGGCGATGCGACAACCGTCGCTGTAGCTGGGTCTAAAGGTATGTTAATGGCCTTTGATCTCGACGGTAAGTTACGTTGGAAAGTACAGGCATCCAGTGAAATATTGAACGCTCCAGCAGTGGGATACGGAGTCGTCATTGTTCGCAGTATAGATAATCGTATTGCGGCTTATGATGCGATGACAGGAGTTCGCAAATGGGCAGTAGACCGCTCCTTGCCGGCGCTGACGCTACGTATCGTTTCGGGAATTGCATTGACGGATCAAATGGCAATCGCCGCATTGCCCGGCGGGAAATTGATCGCTCTGTCGTTAACCACTGGTGGTTTGCGTTGGGAATCTTCTGCAGCTGATCCAAAAGGTGCAACAGAATTGGAACGAATCGCTGATGTTTCCGGTATGCCGATGATTGTTGATCAAATAGTCTGCACTACCGCGTATCAAGGTCGTGTAAGTTGTTTTGACTTGGCGTCAGGGACTGTAATTTGGTCCAAAAATTTATCAAGTGAAGTAGGTGTCAATGTCGATCAACGGTTTGTTTTTGCTGTCGATAGTGCTGGGGCAATTTCTGCGTTTGCGCGCGAAACTGGATCAAGTGCTTGGAAAAACGACAAACTCGCAAATCGACATTTGTCTGCTGCAGCGTCGTTCGGACGTGCGGTCGCAGTGGGTGATGCCTTTGGTTACCTACATTTCTTATCAAGAGAAGATGGATCTTTTATCGGTCGAGTGAGCACCGATGGCAGTCAAATTCTAGCTGCGCCTTTTGAAGCGGGTTCAAATTTGATTGTCCAAACTAAATCAGGGACAGTGGTCGCGTTTGCGACCGAGTAATATTAATGAAGCCGGTTATTGCACTTATAGGTCGACCAAATGTCGGAAAATCCACGCTGTTCAATCGGCTAACACGCTCTCGTGATGCCTTGGTTGCGGATCTTCCAGGTTTAACTCGAGATAGACATTATGGCGAAGGGCGTGTTGGTGAGCGTCCATTCCTGGTGATTGATACTGGAGGTTTCGAGCCAGTTGCCAAAGATGGCATCATGCATGAAATGGCCAAGCAAACAAAGCAAGCAGTTGCTGAAGCTGACGTGGTTATTTTCTTGGTTGATGGACGGCAGGGACTGACTCCACACGATAAAACGATCACAGACTTTTTACGTAAGTCAGGTCGTTCTGTCATGCTGGTAGTGAATAAAGCGGAGGGTATGAGGTACTCATCTGTTGCGGCAGACTTCTATGAGTTGGGTCTAGGCGACCCATATGTGATTTCATCAGCCCATGGCGATGGCGTTTCGGATTTGGTCGAGGAGTCGCTGAATATCGCGTTTGCCCAACGTCCACCTGAGATCGAAGAACCGGTTGATGCCGTCAGAGGCATCAAAATTGCGATTGTCGGGCGTCCTAATGTCGGTAAATCGACTTTGGTGAATACTCTGTTGGGTGAAGAGCGGGTGATTGCATTCGATATGCCGGGGACAACCCGTGATTCGATTGAAATTCCTTTTGAGCGGGACGGGAAACACTACACTTTGATCGATACAGCCGGCATTCGACGTCGCGGTAAGGTCTTTGAGGCGATCGAGAAGTTTTCAGTGGTTAAAACTTTACAATCTGTGTCAGAAGCAAATGTGGTTTTGCTACTGCTAGATGCGCAACAAGACATCTCTGAGCAAGATGCACATATCGCAGGTTTTATTCTCGAATCCGGACGTGCATTAGTGGTCGGTGTGAATAAGTGGGATGGCTTGCAGAGCGACAGGCGCGATGAAATTAAGGTCGACATAGAGCGGAAGCTAAATTTCTTAACCTTTGCTAAATTCCATTTTGTCTCGGCATTAAAATCCTCAGGGATTGATCCTATGATGAAATCTATCGATGCAGCTTATGCAGCTGCAATGGTAAATCTCTCCACGCCAAAACTGACTAGAGCCTTGATTGAAGCTGTAGAGCACCAACAGCCGAAACGCAAGGGCTCCATTCGACCAAAAATGCGCTACGCGCATCAAGGTGGACAAAATCCGCCAATTATTGTCATCCACGGTAATGCCTTAGATTCAATCGGTGATGTGTATAAGCGTTACTTAGAGAAACATTTCCGTGAGACATTTTCATTAGTCGGAACGCCTCTGCGTATAGAAATGCGTTCGGGAAAAAACCCATTTGCAAAAATAGAAAAGTAATTTTCTGTGGGTTAGCGTCTTAACAGTAGATGCAGAAGAATTAAAAATAGATTACAGTTATATTACTGTCATTTTTCTGGACACTTGAGTTTTCACAAAGTGTCCCAAACTCCTAATCACAACAATACAATGGAGCAGTTATGAGTAATAAAGGGCAACTTCTACAAGACCCGTTTCTGAATGCATTACGCAAGGAACACATTCCCGTTTCAATCTATTTGGTCAATGGTATTAAGTTACAGGGGCATATAGAGTCATTTGATCAATACGTTGTACTTTTACGTAATACGGTCACTCAAATGGTATATAAACACGCAATTTCTACCGTTGTGCCAGCGCGCGCAGTGAGTATCAATGCTGAACCAGAATCCGAGTAAGTTCTTGAACGCATATTTTATGGAAATTAACGCTACTTTATGCGTGCCGTTTTAGTTGGTGTTGACTTTGGCAGAGGTGATTTTGCTGCAAGTATAGAAGAGTTATCATTGCTGTCGCAGTCCGCAGGGGCTAATCCGCTGATAACTATTACCTGCAAACGTTCAAGTCCTGATGCAGCGTTATTCGTAGGTAGTGGTAAGGCTGATGAAATTGCACATGCGATTGGTGACGCTACACTCGACATAGCAATCTTCAATCATGCATTGTCACCCGCACAACAGCGTAATCTTGAGCGACATCTTAAAGTTCGTGTTGTTGATCGCACTAGTTTAATCCTCGATATCTTTGCACAACGCGCGCACAGCCATGAAGGAAAAATTCAAGTCGAGCTGGCGCAATTGCAGCATTTGGCCACTCGTTTGATTCGCGGTTGGACTCATCTTGAGCGACAAAAAGGCGGAATCGGATTACGTGGGCCAGGTGAAACACAATTAGAAACCGATAGGCGACTCTTGGGTGATAGAGTGAAAGCGCTCAAAATCAAGATGGAGAAGTTGCATAAGCAAAGAGAGACGCAACGTCGGTCCAGAGGAAGAAGTAAGACTTTTTCAGTTTCACTGGTCGGCTATACCAATGCAGGTAAATCGACATTGTTTAATCAGTTGACGAAGGCCGGCGCTTACGCCGCAGATCAATTATTCGCCACTTTGGATACGACATCGAGGCGCCTATATCTGGGAGATGCCGGTAATGTGGTTATTTCAGATACTGTCGGTTTTATTCGTGAATTGCCGCATCAATTAGTCGATGCTTTTCGCGCTACCTTGGAAGAGACTATACATGCAGATTTGCTCTTGCACGTGGTAGATGCAAATAGCCCAGTTCGGTTGGATCAGATTCAACAGGTAAACCAAGTTTTAAAAGAAATTGGTGCGGATCAGATTCCGCAATTATTAGTGTGGAATAAGATTGATTTGGCGCAGCTTGAGCCAAGTGTAGAAATGGATGAGTATGATAAAATCCAACGGGTTTTTGTAAGCGGACGCACTGGAGTTGGAATGGATTTATTGCGCGATGCAATTGCAACATATGCAAAGCTTGATGCCTTGAAATTTAATCAGGTTCCACCAACAATTGAGCTCAATGATGAGCGATTTATTTAGGATAGCTTTTAATCCTACTTACTATTACATTGGATAGCGACAGTATGCTTGCATCACTTCTAAAAAGAATCGGTTTGACGCTTTCGTTAAACGACCCGCAATGGGGACGTGGCTCGAAGAATAATGGCGATGACGGAAAAAAACCAAATGACGGGCCTCCGGATCTGGATCAACTTTGGCGTGACTTTAATCAACGTATTAGCCGCCTTCTTGGTCAAAAAGGGTCTGGCGATGGTGGCGGTAATGGTGGATTTACCCCTGATGCCGCCAGCGCAAAAATGGGCGTTGGAATTATCCTGGTTGTCTTTGTTTTTATTTGGATGGCGAGTGGTTTTTTTATTGTGCAAGAAGGTCAAGAAGGCGTCATTACCACGTTTGGTAAAGTTAATGATTTGGCTAAGCCGGGTTTCAATTGGCGCATGCCCTATCCAATACAGGCGCATGAGATTGTGAATGTTTCTCAAGTTCGGACAGTTGAAATAGGGTACCGCTCCAACGTTAAAAATAAGCAGCCGAAAGAGGCGCTGATGTTGACAGACGATGAAAATATTATTGACATTCAATTCGCCGTGCAATTTAAGTTAAATGACGCAGCAAAATGGCTTTACAACAATCGAGATCAAGAAGAAATGATCAAGCAAGTCGCGGAAACCGCGATTCGTGAAGTCGTCGGTAAAAGTAAAATGGATTTCGTTTTGTATGAAGGACGGGAAAAAGTGGCGTTTGATGTCAATGCGCTGATGCAGAAAATCCTGACGAATTATGACGCTGGCGTCCATATTACCAATGTGACCATGCAGGGTGTTCAACCTCCCGAACAAGTGCAAGCAGCGTTTGATGATGCTGTGAAGGCAGGCCAAGATAAAGAGCGGCAAAAAAATGAAGGCCAGGCTTACGCCAATGATGTCATTCCTAAGGCGCGTGGTGAAGCTTCGCGCTTGCTGCAAGAAGCAGAAGGATATCAGTCTAGAGTCGTAGCAAACGCAGAAGGCAATGCGTCTCGCTTTAAACAGGTCTTGGTAGAGTATCAAAAGGCTCCTGCTGTAACACGTGATCGTATGTATTTGGAGACGATGCAACAGATTTTTTCCAATACAAGCAAACTGATGATGGATACCAAGAGCGGAAATAACATGATCTACTTGCCATTGGATAAAATCATTTCTCAGCAAGACGTTTCAATAAATACGAAACCCGTTGGCAGTGCGTCTCAAAATGCCAGTGTTACAGCGTTACCGGAGCAAATCCCCACCGTGGAAATGCGATTTAGCAAAGATGGTCGATCCCGTGATACCAGGGATACTCGTGACCGTGAGGTGAGATGATGAATAAATTAGGCTCTACATTGATCCTTATTGCGATCGCGATATTAATATTTTTTTCGACAGTTTTTGTGGTTGATCAACGTTCACACGCAATTGTTTTTGCTTTCGGACAGGTCAAATCTGTCATTAGTAAACCTGGTTTGAATTTTAAATTACCACCACCATTTCAGAACGTCTTATTTTTAGATAAACGTATCTTGACGATTGAATCTGCAGAGGCAGATCGCTTCATTACTGCGGAGAAAAAGAATATTTTGGTTGATACGTATGTTAAATGGCGCATCGTAGAACCAAGATTGTATTATGTGAGTTTCATTGGCGATGAAAGTCGTGCCCGTGATCGCATGTCACAAATTGTTAAAGCTGCATTAAATGATGAAATCACCAAACGCAGTGTGCGAGATGTGATTTCAGGTGAGCGCGATAAAGTCATGCAAGCGATTCAAAAGAAAGTCACCGAAGAAGCCAAGCAAATTGGTGTTGAAATCGTAGACGTCAGATTACGACGGGTTGATTACGTAGAGCAGATTAATAGCTCTGTATATGACCGCATGAAATCAGAACGCAGCAGGGTGGCCAATGAGTTGCGCTCTACCGGTTTTGCAGACTCAGAAAAAATTCGTGCAGATGCAGATAAACAACGCATAGTTATATTGGCGGAGGCTTATCGCGAAGCAGAGAAAAATCGTGGATTAGGTGATGCTCAGGCCTCACAAATTTATGCCCAGGCTTTTGGACAAAACCCTGAGTTTTACAAGTTCTATCGTAGCCTTGAAGCATATCGTTCAAGTTTTAAAACAAAGAGCGATACGTTAATTGTTGATCCAAGTTCCGATTTTTTCAAATATTTTAAATCTTCAGGCGCTTCGGGTGCTGTAGGCGCGGTAACTAAGTCAAAGTAATACAAGTATTGAAGTAAAATGCTTGGAAGGCTGCAACTCGTTTGAGCTGCAGTCTTTTGTCGTCCGCTGTGTTTAATGTTGAAACTTAAGCGCTTTACATTTTTAGTTGGTTTTATTATATTAATTTATGCCTAATTGGCTTTTACCAGAAAATATTGCTGATGTACTTCCGTCAGAAGCGCGCAAAATAGAAGAACTGCGTCGTGTTTTACTAGATAATTTTAGGCTCTATGGCTATGAATTGGTCATGCCACCATTTCTGGAATACATAGAATCGTTATTAACTGGTGCGGGTCAGGATATGGACTTACGCACCTTTAAATTGGTTGATCAGTTATCTGGGCGCACCATGGGTGTCAGAGCGGATATGACGACACAAGTGGCGCGAATTGATGCGCATCTATTGAATCGTGCATCAGTAACACGCCTTTGTTATGCCGGCAGTGTCTTGCATACCCGCCCTTCAGGTTTGCATGCGACACGCGAGCCGATACAGATTGGCGCCGAGATTTATGGCCACGCAGGGCTGGAAGCGGATGCTGAAATTCAAGAATTAGTACTTGCTTCATTAGCGCTGGCAAATATTTCTCAAGTACGCTTAGATTTATGTCATGTCGGAGTCTTCCGCGCCTTGCTGGAAAATGATGTTTTAGCAAAAAACTGCGAAGCGGACTTGTTTTCCTTGCTAGGATCGAAAGATATACCCGCATTAGAATTAATTACGAGAGACTTTAACCCCGAGGTCCGGAAGGCATTGTTAGATTTGCCTAATTTGTATGGTGACGTTTCTATCATTACGCGTGCTAGACAGTTGCTGCCTCAATTAAGCGGAATAGCCACAGCGCTTGATGAGTTGGAATATTTGGTTAAGTTAGCCAGTAGCGCACACGTCACGATAGATCTCGCTGATTTTCGCGGTTACCATTACCACAGTGGTGTGATGTTTAATGTATTTGTGCCAGGATTGCCAAATGCGGTGGCGCGCGGCGGTCGATATGATCATGTTGGTGAAGCCTTTGGCCGTGCTCGACCGGCAACAGGTTTTTCATTAGACTTAAGGGAGTTAGCGCGCTTAATGCCAATTGCTGAACGAAAAAATGCAATTATTGCGCCGTGGAGTCAAGAGAAATCCCTGCGGATAAAAATAAATGAGTTACGTGGCGCTGGTGAAATTGTTATTCAAAGCTTGCCAGGACACGAGAGCGAACAGGACGAATTTGACTGTAATAGGGCAGTCGTATTTGTTGATGGCCAATGGATTCTTAAAAACGTAGGTTAAGTGATGTCACAAACTAAAATTGCAAAAAACGTCGTTGTTATTGGAACTCAGTGGGGCGACGAAGGTAAGGGGAAGATCGTTGATTGGCTGACTGATCATGCGCAAGGAGTAGTGCGTTTTCAAGGCGGCCATAATGCCGGCCATACGCTGGTTATTGGCGGTCAAAAGACAGCTTTGCAGTTGATCCCTTCGGGAATTATGCGTGCCGGAACTGCATGCTATATCGGGAATGGAGTCGTCTTGTCCGTACCTGACTTGTTGCGTGAAATTGATAAGCTGCAGGCGAATGGTGTTGAAGTGGTTTCTCGCCTAAAAATCTCTGAAGCGTGTCCGGTAATCTTGCCTTACCACACGGCGCTTGATGCGGCCCGCGAAGCCGCTCGTGGTGCAGCGAAAATTGGCACAACTGGTAAAGGCATAGGCCCCGCATACGAAGATAAAGTTGCACGCCGTGCAATTCGCGTTGCAGATTTACTTAATCCAGAACGTTTCGCTGAGAAATTGAAAGAAAATTTGGACTATCACAACTTTGTGTTAACCAATTATCTGAAAGCTCCAGCCGTTGATTTTCAAAAAACGCTCGATGATGCGCTCGCATTAGTACCAAGAATTCGTCCTATGGTGGCCGATGTATCCAGTGCACTGTATGCCGCCCATAAAGGTGGAGCTAGTCTTTTGTTTGAAGGCGCACAAGGCAGTTTGCTGGACGTGGATCATGGGACCTACCCGTTCGTTACTTCGAGTAATTGCGTGGCAGGTAATGCTGCGGCAGGTTCAGGTGTTGGCCCGAATATGCTGCATTACATCTTGGGAATTACCAAGGCGTACACCACCCGTGTTGGCTCTGGCCCGTTTCCTTCGGAATTGACGACAGAAAGTGGCGTTGGAAAACATCTGTCAAGCATTGGACATGAATTTGGCACGGTAACTGGTCGTGCGCGTCGTTGTGGTTGGTTTGATGCAGCGTTGTTGAAGCGTTCAGTGCAAATCAATGGTGTGTCGGGAATGTGCCTGACGAAATTGGATGTGCTGGATGGACTTGAGTCCTTAAAATTGTGTACTGGTTATACCATCGACGGAAAATTTGTCGAGATTTTCCCAGTCGGTGCTGAAGATGCCGCCCGCTGCATCCCTGTGTATGAAGAGATGCCCGGTTGGACCCAAACCACAGTTGGCGCGAAGACTATGGAGGCATTGCCGGTCGCTGCGCGAAATTACATTAAACGCATTGAAGAGCTGGTTGGCGTTCCAATCGATATGGTTTCTACCGGACCAGATCGTGAGGAGACGATAGTTTTGCGCCATCCTTTTAAGTAAAAACGAGAAGATAGAAAATGAATACACCAATTTCTACAGATAAAGATCTTTGGGTTTCCTGGGGAACCTATCATAGGTCAATTGAAAAACTTGCGTTGAAAGTACATGAGTCTGGTTGGAAGTTTGATCAGGTTTTATGCCTTGCTCGTGGCGGCTTGCGACCAGGCGATATTTTTTCACGGATTTTTGATGTTCCTTTAGCGATACTTTCGACCAGCTCGTATCGAGAAGATTCAGGAACTGTGCAGAGCTCCCTGGATATAGGAAAATATATTTCAATGACTAAAGGCGCATTAGAAGGGCGCGTATTGGTTGTTGACGATCTAGTTGATTCTGGCATTACTCTGGAAAAAGTGCTGCATCATTTACGTGAGCACTTTCCAGCGGTCACCGAAGTTAAATCGGCGGTGATTTGGTGTAAGGAGTGCTCATCGATACAGCCAGATTTTTATTTGGATTTTCTTCCGACAAATCCTTGGATTCATCAGCCATTCGAAGAGTTTGATAGTATCAGGCCGCATCAACTCAGTGCTTGGTTGAAAAAGGGTGAATTTGCGGAGTAACTGAGTAATTGAAGGAAGGGAGGAATTGTCTTCCCTTTTTTTATTTGCAATAACTTAAATTTTGTTTGTGCGCTTGAAGAACTTCGTTACGCATAACAAAAATGCCCCATTGATAAAATCAATGAGGCATTAAAATGCTTGGTGCCCACGGAGGGACTCGAACCCCCACACCCTAAGGCACATGGACCTGAACCATGCGCGTCTACCAATTCCGCCACGTGGGCAACGAAGCGACAGATTATAAAGTAATTGCAGCTAATGTCAATAACTAGTCGGCTAATATCGGCTTTAAAATGATAGGAATGTTAGGTGTTTTTCGTTCAGTCCGGTAAACTAAGACAAGTTTGTGTAGCGATATAGACTGGCAGTATTTACAATAGAAAAGACTCTAAACTTTTGAATAAACATCCTTATCCCATCCCGAGCCGCGAAGAAATTCTCGGCATCTTGCGTACGTCCAAGATCAAACAGACCGTGGAAACGATTGCGGGCAGATTAGACGTCAAACCCGAAGAACTTGACGGTTTGGTTCGACGCCTGACAGCAATGGAGCGTGACGGCCAATTAAAACAAGATAAGCTGGGTATTTACACGCTGGCTAATCAAGAAAATTTTATTTCTGGACGTGTTAGCAGTCATCGCGATGGTTATGGTTTTTTGACGCCTGACGATGGCAGCGAAGACTTGTATTTGCCCGAGCGCGAAATGCAACGTGTCTTACATGGTGATCGCGTCACGGCACGCATCGTGGGCACAGATCGACGTGGACGGTTGGAGGGCGGAATTGTCGAGATCCTAGAACGTGCTAACACGCACGTTATTGGTCGGTTGTTAAATGAGAATGGTGTATGGATCATTGCACCTGAAGACAATCGATTCAGCCAAGACATTTTGTTAGCGGGATCACCAGGAAAAGCAAAGTCAGGGCAGGTTGTTAGCGTGGCGCTAATTGAACAACCAACCAAATACGCTCAAGCGGTTGGGAAGATAGTCGAGATACTTGGCGATATCGATGATCCAGGAATGGAAATTGAAATAGCTGTACGTAAATTTGGCGTACCTCATGAATTCTCCGAAGCGGCAAAAAAAGCAGCGGCTAAATTGCCAGGCGAAGTAAGAGATATCGATTTGGAAGATCGGGTAGATTTACGCGATATCCCGATGGTAACGATAGACGGTGAAGATGCGCGTGATTTTGATGATGCGGTTTACTGTGAACCTGTCAAAATTGGCAGAAACAATGGTTACCGTTTAATCGTCGCGATTGCGGATGTCAGCCATTACGTAAAACCAAATGACGCGCTAGATGCCGATGCTTTACTACGCAGCACTTCTGTGTATTTTCCTCGTCGCGTTATTCCTATGCTGCCGGAAAAATTATCTAACGGCTTGTGTTCCTTAAACCCGGACGTTGATCGATTGACCTTGGTATGCGATTTAGTGATAACCGAGCAGGGTGACGTCACTGCATATCAATTTTATCCAGCCGTGATTCATTCCGCTGCGCGTTTTACTTATACTGAAGTTGCAGCCATTTTAGGTAATACCAAAGGGCCGGAAGCCAATAAGCGTTTGACTTTGGTGCCGCACCTATTGCACTTGTATGAATGCTTTCATGCGCTCCTTAAGGCGCGCCACGTCCGAGGTGCGATCGATTTCGAAACAACGGAGACATATATCGTCTGTAATGCCGCAGGCAAGATAGAAAAAATCCTGCCAAGAACGCGAAATGACGCGCATAAATTGATTGAGGAATGCATGTTGGCAGCTAATGTTTGTGCTGCGGATCTTTTGGCGCAATATAAACATCCAGGCACTTATCGCATTCACGCAGGCCCGACCAAAGAGAAACTGACGCAAGTAAGAAACTTCTTGAAGCAAGTAGGACTGCAATTGGCGGGTGGTACTTCGCCCTCTGCGTCGGATTATGCGGAGTTAATGAAAAAAGTAGAAGGCCGCCCGGATGCGCCTTTACTGCAAACCATGTTGCTGAGATCTATGCAGCAAGCTGTGTATAGTCCAGACAATATCGGACATTTTGGTTTGTCCTATGATGCCTATGCCCATTTCACGAGTCCGATACGCCGATATCCCGATCTTTTGACTCATCGCGCAATTAAAGCCATCTTGCAAGGGAAGAAATATGAGCCTAAGGGTATTGATACCAGCTTGTTAAACACGACAGTCTCAAATGCCGCGCGCAAACAGCAGGTGCTGGATAAAGCCGAAGGCAAGAAGAAACTTGAGAAAGACCTGACGATTTGGGATGCATTGGGAGTTCATTGCTCGGCCAATGAGCGACGTGCAGACGAAGCATCGCGTGATGTTGAAGCTTGGTTGAAATGTTATTTCATCAAAAATAAACTTGGCGAAGAGTTCACTGGCACGATTTCGGCTGTAACGCAATTTGGCATCTTCGTGCAACTCGATGATATTTACATCGAAGGATTGGTGCATATCACGGAGCTTGGCTCAGACTATTTTCAATTCGATGATGCCCGCCATGAGTTGCGCGGTGAGCGAACTGGAAAGCGTTATCAATTGACCGATAGAGTGAGAGTTCAAGTGAGTCGCGTAGACCTGGATGCACGTAAAATCGATTTGTCGATTGTGCAGACACCTTCAGTGCGTGATGGTCAAGTGGTTGATCGTGAACGTTCGACCGGAGGCGAACGTGGAAAATCACTGACCGTATCGAAAGGAAAGGCCTCTTCAAAAACAAAGGCGGCTTCACAGTCTGCTCCGCAAAAAGCAAAAAAAGAAGAGCTTGTTTCGCCATCGCTTAAGTCTCGATCGGGAAAAACGGAAGTAAGTTCGCGAAGAAGTGAGCAGATATCGAGAAGCACCCGCCCAGGTAAAAAGAAACGTTAGTTTCTAATTTCTAATCAAGTGAAGTTTAAGTATTGATTTAAAGTAGATAGAAAAAATGAAAAGTAAAATGATTTTCGGCTTTCACGCCGTAACCTCGCGCATTCGCCATGAAGCTTCCTCAGTGGAAGAAATTTACGTTGATAGTGGACGTTCCGATGGTCGTATGAAAGAGTTGATACAAGCGGCCAAGGCTGCTGGCGTGCGTGTAATCCCTACTGACGATCAACGCTTGTCGAATATCGTTGGAACTCGTCGTCATCAAGGCGTCGTGGCGAAGGCGGGAGAACTATCGTTGGCACGAAATCTTGACGAGTTACTCGACGCTATTGAAGGGCCACCATTGCTGCTTGTGCTTGATGGTATAACCGATCCACATAATTTGGGGGCTTGTCTGCGCGTTGCAGATGGAGTGGGAGCGCACGCTGTAATCGCGCCAAAGGATAGGGCAGTTGGGCTGAATGCGACCGCTGCTAAGGTAGCCAGTGGTGCGGCAGAGACAGTTCCGTACATTACTGTGACTAATTTGGCGCGTACTTTACGCGAGCTAAAAGAGC
>JAZJYB010000032.1:68707-77489 GCA_040390685.1 Pseudomonadota bacterium
TGGTTGGTACGACAGATGACGTTGAAAAGAATATTTATGGCGTTGATCTTAGTGGGGGCATTGCCATAGTGATGGGGTCAGAAGGAGAGGGGATGCGGAGATTGACTCGCGAGACCTGTGACGTGTTGGTACAGATTCCTATGTTTGGATCTGTTGAAAGTCTGAATGTTTCAGTTGCCTCTGGCGTTTGTCTTTACGAAGCCCGCCGACAACGCTTGGTTCGCGGATAATTTTCTTCTTGGCATTCTGGCGCGTTTTGTTCTCTTTAGAGCAAAATTTTCTGATACGCGCTAAGATGCCTATCCTTTATTACTCCTTCGGTTCCCCTCATGTTTAGCCATTTGCGCGAAGATATTTCCAGCATAATTCAACGAGATCCAGCAGCCCGAAATGCCTGGGAAGTGCTAACTTGTTATCCGGGGTTCCAGGCTATCTTGATGCATCGTTGGGCAAAATGGTGCTGGATACGTGGTATGAAGTGGATAGGTCGATTCATTTCCTATCTTGCGCGCATTTTGACCGGCATTGAAATTCATCCAGGCGCAACGATTGGGCGCCGCGTGTTTATTGATCACGGTTTTGGCGTGGTGATAGGTGAGACTGCTGAGGTCGGTGATGACTGCACTATTTACCAAGGTGTTACCTTGGGCGGAACTTCTTTATCCAAGGGCGCCAAACGGCATCCGACGCTGGAAACTGGTGTTATTGTAGGGGCCGGTGCGAAGGTGCTCGGAGGTTTTACTATTGGAGCAGGTGCAAAAATTGGTTCAAATTCGGTCGTAGTAAAACCTGTGCCAGCAGGTGCGACCGCCGTTGGCAATCCAGCACATGTCATTAAGAAAGATGTTGGACAACACATTGATGTCGAGACTTCACAAGTTTTTAATGCATATGGTGTGACGGCCAATGGAGATGATCCTGTGTCTAAGGTATTGCACAAATTAATTGATCACGCGGTGTCGCAACAAGAGCAAATCGAAAAATTAACGTGTGCACTATCCGAAGCGGGCATTGTTTGCGAAAAACTGGCAGAAACTAGTAAATTAAATTCTGCTCAAATTAATAGCTTGGTTGATTAGCACATTTGGGTAACAAAGGGCGAGGCTAAACGAAAGAGCTGCTGGTGCCGCCATCTAAATGTCGAAATAAAATTTCTCCATCAGAATAAATCTCTAACCATCCACCGCGCGATTTTTTATTTTTTAAATCACAATCCCAATCCGGCAATACGTAGCGTATACCTTCTTTATGTTGGTGTTTTGCCGGCCTGTGGGTGTGGCCGTGGATAATGATCTCGACTTTGTTGTTCGTGAAAAGTTCCTGTATTGCCTTTGGATTGACATCCATAATTTCAGATGTTTTTTGTTTCTGTTCCATTTGGCTATTGACTCTTAATCCTTCAATGATTTTCTTTCGCTCAATGAGCGGTAACAGTAGAAAATCCTTTTGCCATTTTTCTTGCCTGACCATACTGCGAAAAGCCATATAGGGCAGGTCGTCGGTGCATTGTTCATCGCCATGGGCAATCGCAATCCTGTGGTCAGCGATTGTTATTACACTCGGATCGGGCAAAAACTGTGCCCCGGTTTCATTGGCAAATCTCTCGCCTATCAGGAAATCTCGATTGCCGGCAATCCAGAAAATTTGTGTGCCGGAATTACTTAATGCACGTAATGCATGAATTATTTTGCTGTGGTAGTTCGTTGTAATGTCGTCGTCACCCGCCCAATATTCAAACAAATCGCCCAGCAAATATAACTGATCTGCTTTGCGCGCATGCTCATTGAGAAAACCGAAAAATGCGTCCGTAGTTTTTGGCAGTGATGGATGCAGGTGGATGTCAGAAGCAAAAAGCGCAATCACCTTTGATTGCGCCTTTACAGAGGGAGAAAGCTGGATCGGCACGATCAGAATATCCTCAATTCAGCAACTTGATGGATTCGATAATAATTGGCTCATTTGGTACGTTTTGATTCATACCACGGCTACCTGTCTGAGCGGTTTTAATCTTCTCGACAACTTCCATTCCGCTAATGACTTTTCCAAAAGGAGTATATCCGGCAGTTGCAAGCAAGGCTTGCTCACGTGGCGAAGTGACTATTTCACCATTTCGGCTGTATTGAACTGGATTGCCTTCTGGCAGAACTTGATGATTCAAAAAAGCATTGTCATTGACGTTGATGAAAAACTGCGCTTTGGCAGAATTTGGCTCATTTGTACGTGCCATAGCGATAGTGCCAATGTCATTTTTAAGACCATGTTCCAACGCATAGCTAGCTTCAAGTACTACTGGTTTGCCCGTCGGCTTTTCCTTCATGTTTTTATCAAGGCCACCGCCTTGAATCATAAAATTATCGATCACACGATGAAAAATTGTATTGCTGTAATGCCCGGCTTTGACGTAGTGAAGAAAATTCTCGACAGTTTTCGGTGCTTTCTCAGGATAAAGCTCGACGACGATTTCACCCATAGAAGATTTGATCGCAACTTTTACTGTTTCCTCACAAAGGGCGGACACAGAGTAAGTCATTAAGGACGCGCTAATAAGCAACGCAGTTAATTTACGGCGGTTGATAATAAACATAAATGATCTCACTGAATGAAAATGATTTTCTATACTTGCGTCTCGTAAATAATACGCCATCTTGACGCTTCTTTGATCCAATACTGACGTTTTCTGATATTGCTTTTACTTTTTCCGATAATGGATTCTTGAGTAAACGTACTGACGATTATTTCGTCTTTTCCTGGATAACGAAATTGAGTGACATCACGCAACTTAATAGAAATATCGCGTACGCCATCGTTTAATTGTCGCTGTTTCAAATACCAGGTATTGATATCCTCGCCTTGCAAGGTCTTAAAATTACGCGAGTAATTTGCCAATAATCGATTTTGATTCATGCTCTCAAGATCAGTACGCCAATCTTCTATTAGCTTACTGGCGGCCTGTTTGTCTGCGTTCCATTTTGTGCGATTGACGAATTCAACTTGTTCACTAATGATGATGGGCGTTCTCCCCACTTCAACTGCCGCGGCAATATTTAAAAAGTCAGAATTCGCCAGTACAACGCATCCGTCAGAGGCCAGAGGTGGCCTGCTAAAAATTTCTGATGATACCCCGTGTAACCAAATGCCCGAGCCGCTACGCCCATTGATTTTGTCCCATTCGTTGGGGTAGTTGATAGGAAGCGCACCAGGGCCATAGAAATCAGGAAGTTTCGTTCCAGTTAGATGACTGGTGATGTAATAAACACCGACTGGCGTTCTTTGATCGCCTTCTTTTAGCTTGTTGATTCCCAACTTTCCCTGACTAATGTAATAGTCCATTACAAGTTTTGGGGTGCCATCAATATTTTCGTATAAATACAATCGAGACCGTTTTGCATCAACCAAAAGTATTTGTTTTTGATCGTCACGAAGTTGAAGGATGCTGCGTGGTATGAAATCCGGATCTGGTTTATCTCGTATTGCTCTTAGTCGTGCGCTTGCCTCATCCCGGAAATCCTTCAGTTTTTCTGCAGATACATTTGGCGATGCCCCAAAGCTATTGACAACTTGTGTATGCATCAAGAGTAAGTCGCCACGTATCAAATGACCCAATTGAAAATGCGGGTATGCCTCAATTAATTCATCGATTTTTAGCTGCGCATTTCTTAAATTGCTTGTGGCAATACTCTTATAAACTTCTATCAATAATGCGTCTGGATTTGGTAATTTGCTTGACTCATCAACTTCTATTGATTTTACTGAAGGCTTTTTTGCAAGCACTACGGCAGGTAGCGACATGGCTATTACCATCGCAAATAATAAGAAGCATAAATAGATAGATTTTCCAAGAGATTTTACCGTTGGAAATGGGTGTGTTGCAGAGCGGATCATTAGCTACCAGCGCGTTCCTGTTTGATCAACCATTTACCATCTTGTTTGATCATCTCCAAAGATTTTCGGCTATTCGCTGTCAATCTGTCAGATGTGTATATTTGTCTAAACTTTACTGTGGCCGTGTGGCCTTCGATTGTCACTTTCGGTGTTTCGACCTTAACGCTGATCCGTCCTTTACTTTCAATGCGCGACCGTCTCTCATCTGCCCAGGATTTTCGTGATTCACCTTTAGGTGTTTGGAAATCTTTAGCATAATGTGCAAGATAATTCGTAGTATCTTTATTGCTCCAGGCTTTCGCCCAGGCTTCAACAGAATTCAAGACTTCCTGATCATCAGTATTGCTTGCAACAACAGTTTTAGTAGCCAACCTTGGCTCGGCTTTTGTTGGTTCGGGTTCTGGTTTTTTAGTCACTACTTGTTGAGGTTTTGTTGTCGCAGCCGTGACCTCGTTTTCTTTCGACATGCTTGCTGCTAAAGTAGTTTTTGGATTGGTACCACCTGTGGTATTTCCAATGAGGTTTTTAACCATCGTCAGTTTTAATTTTGCCCCTGAATTGGCAGAATCTAGTTGCAAAGCTCTGTCGTAAGCTTGACTCGCAAGTTTTGCGTAAACATCACCAAGGTTTTCATGAGCTGTCCCGTAAGTTGGATTTGTTCGGATAGCCATTTCCAGTGCTGCGCGAGATTTGTCATATTGACCGCTCGAGGCGTATAGAACGGCTAAATTGTTATACGGTTCTGGTAATTCAGGATAGTCATCGGTTAACTTTGAGAAAACAGCAATCGCTTCAGTTTGTTTATTTTGTTCAGTAAGTATCAATCCTTTTAAAAAACGCAATTGAGCGTCTTTCGGTCTTGCAAGCAGCGCTATTTCCACTTTTTGCATAGCCTGAGCAATTTGCCCAGTTTTTAATAATTTACTCACATCTGATGCATCATCTGCAAACACTGACGTTGATAAAAAAACTAAAAATAAGTAAGAGAATGCAAAAATTTTTTTAAAAGGGGCGGGCATAGCAAGTCGACTCGGTTTATTTGATAACTGATAACATCGGAAGAGCAATGTTATACTGAAAACAGCGCGACATCTTAACAAAAATGCGGGATAAGTGGTTTTTTGGCTCCTGCTTAAATTTTTTTTCTATGCTTCTTGCGTTGCGGTGTAAGCACAGTAAGGTAAAATGCCCGTTCGTTCGGATTGGTTGATTGCATTTTTTTGCAAAATTATTTAATAGAAAATGTCTTATCAATTTATTTCGAATTAAATAGCCTCTGCGGCCAATGTTGTGGCAACCGAAAAATATAAAAGTTTCTTAGAATGGGTAGGGCATTGAAGAATTTAACGCAGATTCCGCAAGTTCCTGTTTATTGGGAAAATGCAAAAATTGAATTGATGAAACGAGATAGGATAATGCGAAAGCTAATTCCTAAATTTGGCGATCTCTATTTAATGGGGCGCGACGATTCATTTACAACACTCACAAGATCTATCGTCGCCCAACAAATTTCGGCAAAGGCGGCAAACCTGCTATGGCAGAAGGTGCTGGAGATTTGCCCGAACTCTACACCCGCACAAATTATTAAGGTAGGGTCCGAAAAACTCTCTTCTTGTGGACTTTCTAAGCGAAAAACAGAGTATATTCTCGATCTCGCAGAACATTTCAAAGAAAAAAGAGTTCACGTTGATAATTGGGCAACGATGTCCGATGAAGATGTTATTGCCGAACTAATACAGATTAGAGGTATTGGCCGTTGGACTGCCGAAATGTTTTTGATTTTTAATTTGTTACGACCGAACATTTTGCCTTTGGATGATCCAGGCCTTTTGAGCGGTATTAGTATTAACTATTTTTCAGGTGAACCTGTTTCTCGCAGCGACTTACGAGAAGTTGCAGCAAATTGGGAGCCTTGGCGCACAGTAGCAACATGGTACTTATGGCGTAGCTTAGATCCAATTGCATCATAGTTATTTACGCCATTTTTTTTAACTCGTGTTGTATTTGAAGGAGGCACGATGAGTAAGACGACATTCCTAGGTTTCGAGCAATCAATCGCTGAACTAGAAACAAAAATTGAAGAGCTGCGCTTTGTGCAGGATGATTCCGCAGTAGATATTTCGGAAGAAATTGATCGACTGTCCAAGAAAAGTCAAATACTGACCAAAGATATTTACGCAAAGTTGACGCCATGGCAGGTATCTCAAATATCGCGCCATCCTCAACGACCATATACGCTCGATTACATTAACCAGATATTTACCGATTTTCATGAACTTCATGGTGATCGTAGTTTCGCTGATGATTTGGCGATAGTTGGTGGATTGGCTCGTTTCAATGGTCAAGCTTGTATGGTCATTGGCCACCAAAAAGGGAGAGATACAAAAGAGCGCGCACTGCGTAATTTTGGTATGCCAAAGCCAGAAGGCTATCGTAAGGCAATGCGTTTGATGAAATTGGCGGAGAAATTTGAAATTCCTGTCTTTACGTTCATAGATACAACAGGCGCATGGCCGGGAATAGATGCAGAAGAACGTGGCCAATCGGAAGCGATTGGACGGAACTTATATGTAATGGCTGAGCTAAAAGTACCTTTGATTGCAACTATTATCGGTGAAGGCGGATCTGGCGGTGCTTTGGCACTTGCGGTTGGTGACTCGGTTCTTATGTTGCAGTACGCCACATATTCTGTGATTTCGCCTGAAGGATGTGCCTCAATATTGTGGAAAACATCTGATCGCGCTTCAGACGCTGCTGAAGCTTTAGGTTTGACCGCGAATAGACTAAAAGCAATGGGGCTTATTGATAAAATCATTAATGAACCATTAGGTGGCGCACATCGCGACCCGAAACAGATGTGCGCGCTCGTAAAGCGTGCATTGGCAGACACTTTGCGCCAGTTTCAAGGTGTTAAGACTAAAGACCTTCTTGCCGCTCGCCATGAGAAATTGATGAGTTATGGCAAATTCAAGGAAACTCGGTTGACGGAGTGATTTCGTTGGGACGAAATGATGGTGCGCTTGAAAAGAACTTCTCAAGCGCACTTTCTGCAATTATTGCGGACCAGATCAAAGGCAACATCCAAAATGGGATCGCCGTTGCTTATAGTGGCGGTCTTGACTCCTCAGTCTTATTGAAACTCACCGTAGATTTCGCACGCGCACGGGCACTGCCGGTATTTGCGTTTCATATACATCATGGCTTGAGCCCGAATGCAGACGACTGGCTCTCGCATTGTAAATCTGTCAGTGAACAATCAGGCGCAAAATTCTCCGCAATTAAAGTAAGCATCGCAGAGACTAAAAAAGGTGGCATAGAAGCGAAAGCAAGAACTGAGCGCTATAGTGCGTTGGGTCAGCTATGTTCAGCGAATAGTTTGCCGTTGATTTTGGCAGCGCATCATCAGGATGATCAGGCTGAAACCGTCTTGTTACAACTTCTTCGAGGGTCAGGTGTGGCAGGATTATCTGGGATGGATTTGTTTAATTACGCTCCAACTTTACTAGGTAATTCGGAAACTTTATTGGCTAGGCCACTATTGCATCAATCGAAGCTGGCCTTAAAGAAATATGCGGTAGAAAACGGAATTCATCATATAGAGGATGAATCAAATTCGGATCCTCGCTTCACAAGAAATGCGTTTCGACATCATTTAATGCCGGAAATGTTGAAAATTTCTCCGGCATACGCAGAATTAATTTCGAGAAGTGCGCAACATGCGCAATCAGCACAGCATTTGCTTGTGGAATTAGCCAAACTTGATTTGACTAAATATTTATCGGATGGCGCATTGGATATTGCTCTGATGCGCGAGCTTAGTCCTGAGCGAATTGATAATTTGTTGCGATTTTGGCTTTCATCATTGGGTGTTCGTATGCCTTCAACTGCAAGGTTGACTGAAATACGGAGCCAGCTTTTTGACGCTCGTGACGACGCTAAAATTACTATCAAGCATGATGGTTTAGAAATCCATCGATTCCAAGACAAAGTACATTTCTCGAGTCAGGTATTAGAAGAAATTGGATCGAGCAAGTCGGTAGAGTTTATTTGGGCAGGTGAGTCGTCAATGTATTTCCCTCAATTTGATGGTCGATTGTTCTTTGACGCGTCTAGCTACGGGGTTGATTCAAATTGGTTACTAGGACGAAAATTGACATTACGTAGTCGCCACGGGGGAGAGCGCCTAAAACTGGCTGCAAATCGACCGACACGCGATCTTAAGAGTCATTTCCAATCTTTGAAAATACCTTTCTGGCAAAGACATTCCCTTCCTATATTATGCACTGATGGAAACCTCCTACATGCGTCTTTGGTGGGTACCGAGGCCTCATTTTGCCGGGAAGGGTCATCAGACTTAATTAATTTTAGGTGGCAAGCTGGAGCCTGATAACGAACGTATGTTTTCACAAAAACACAAAAACTAAATTAAGGATAAATGGAATGACAAGACAAATTGTTCTTGATACTGAGACAACTGGATTGAATCCTAAATTAGGAAATAGGGTTATCGAAATTGGCTGTGTTGAACTAATAAATAGAAAATTAACTGGTAATAATTTTCATTGTTATATTAATCCGGAACGAGATTCAGAAGATGGTGCTTTGGCGGTGCATGGCCTGACAACAGAATTTTTGTGCGACAAGCCAAAATTTGCAGAAATCATTGATGAATTTCTAGAGTACATATCTGGCGCTGAAGTTGTCATTCATAACGCGCCATTTGATATGGGATTTCTCAATGCGGAATTTGCTCGAGTTGGTTTTCGTCCATTTAGTGATGAAGTTGCGTGCGTTACTGATACGCTAGTACAGGCGAAGGAATTGCACCCAGGAAAACGAAATTCGCTAGATGCACTTTGTGACAGATATGAGGTTTCCAATTCACATAGAAAATTGCATG
>JAZJYB010000033.1:0-5375 GCA_040390685.1 Pseudomonadota bacterium
CTGCTGGCCTTGCTCTAGTGTGGTCATGGCGTAGTGAAATGATCAAAAGAAGTTAGTTGTAAAGTGACTGCCTGACCAAAGTCATCGAGCAGGCGCAGGCCTGGTTCTGCTTGTATGCAGCCGATGCGCGTGACCGCCGTATTGGAAGCACGCCCGGCAGCGATGACTGCCGCACGCTGCGCGATTGGCGCAGTAAAACACAGTTCATAATCATCACCGCCAGCCAAAGTAAACTCGCGTCGTTTTTCCAAGGGCTGATGGCTCAAAATTGGCCCGGCGGGCAGGCTATCGATGTGCAGGCTGGCACCAACTTGTGATCGTTCGAGGATGTGGCCGAGATCACCAACTAATCCATCTGAAATATCCAGGGCGGCGTTGGCAATTCCTCTCAGCGCGACTCCGAGCGCGATACGCGGCGTAGGTTGATGCATACGTTGTGCTGCATTTTGATGATCGGCAGCTTCAAGCTTGATTTCTTTCCAGTAGCCAGCCAGCGCCAGACGCGCATCGCCTAAGGTGCCGGAAACCCAAATATCATCGCCCACTTGCGCCGCATCACGCCGCAGTGCGCTGCCCGGCGGCAGTTCGCCAAATACCGTGATGCATATTGTCAATGGGCCTCTAGTTGTGTCGCCACCAATCAGGCTACAGTGATGTTGATCCGCCAGTGCCAATAGTCCTTGAGAAAATCCCTGTAGCCACACTGGATTTGCCTCTGGCAAGGAGAGTGCCAGAGTAAATGCGACCGGCGTCGCACCCATCGCCGCCAGATCAGAGAGATTCACGGCCAGACATTTATGCCCCAACATGACAGGGTCAGCATCGGCGAAAAAATGCCGCCCCGAGACCAGCATATCGGTAGAGATTGCCAGTTGCATTCCGGGTGAGGGATTGAGCAGGGCGCAATCGTCGCCTATGCCCAACGCAACGCGCGGGTCAGTCGTGCTATGTTGCGCAAAATAGCGCTTGATGAGGTCAAATTCTGAGAGCATTTGGCATTGTACCCAAGGAGCGCGTGTGGATGGTCGAGCGCAGGTAAAAAAACGCTATTTTCTGTCGAGAGCATTCGTACGCCATAGTAAGATAGGTGGCCGGAAAATACTTTCAGTATTCACGCTACGATGATACATTTCGAGCCTGCAGATCGCGTAAAAGCCGTCTCTGCCACAATAGCCTGATTCTTCAACCTCAACACAGCAGATGGAAAAAACATGAGTTACGAATTTAACCCTGAGAGTCAAGTTTTTGAGTTCCCTAATCCGTATAAGGTAGAGAACACGGCGATCATTTGCTCTGGCGCCGTGATGTTGCTGGCCGGGGCGCTGACGATGATTTCAGTGCGTGACCGCCTCACGCATGGTATCAGCGGTGGCACTTTGGCGGTGCTGGTGATTTCTATTCTTCTATTGTTGCTCGGCATAGGATTATTGGCGCGCGCCTTCACTCGTTTGCGTTATTTTTTTGGCCGCAATCGCCCAAACAGTCTGGCACCAGTTGTGCCCTTGGATAAAGATGGAGATAGTGCCGTCGCAGGCGCGTATAAAGAGACTTTGCGACAAAATGCGATTGCCTATCCCGAGCCAAAAGGTGCCTTGAATGGCCTGCTGTATAGCTGGCTACCGAATCTGATTTTTGCGCCGAATGAGATCCAGCGCACGGCACAGGCGCAGTTTTATAATTTTCTGTCACTGGTGGCGACCACCATCAGTTTCGTGTTTTGCTGGATTTTATATGGTAAATCTAGCGCAAATGGCTGGATAGGTTTGGTGTATGGCGCGTTTGCTTTTGTCCAGATCATGCGTCCGATGGCAAAAAAAGCCACCATCAATCCAGCCAACCTGAATGCCGCTAGCGGCAAAGACGCGGCACATGTCGGCATCGGTGGTTTGGTGTTATTGATCGCATTAGCTGTGCTAGGGCCGGTGCTTTTGGGCATGCTAGGTTCGCACCTGCCTGATCTCACTGATCTGTCTATCAATGGTGTGGTAATGCTGGCCTTATTATGTCTGCTGCTAGGTTGTGCCGCATTCGGCCTGGCGCTCAAAAATCAGCTGCAAGCTGCACCGCAAGCGGTAGGTTCAGCACGGGTCGCAGAAACGCTGACCATGAATGCGCATCCGAATAAACTCATCGAGGAATTGGATCGCATCTTGATGGAACGCTGGTTTAGCCGTATCCCGAACCGCCGCTACACCCATAGCTCACCCACTGTGAGTGGCGCGCAAGGTAAATTTTCTGCCGAGATCTTTGAAGAGACGCAACCAAGGCCACAACCCAGCCGCATCGCCGCCGATATCGGACACGCCCTATCCACGCCGCAGTTTTTTTGGCTGACTTGCCTGACTGGCTTGGCGACCTTATTTCTCATCGTAGGCGCATTCGCTGCGGTGCTCGCGAGCCGGCATATTTTGTCTGGCCAGGCGTTTGTCACGATGCTGGCATTTGCCATCAGCCAGATTGCGGTCGGGATGTTTTGTTATAGTGCATCGCATATTTTATGGGGACGTTTTGACTTTGTCTCGGAGCTTATCTGGGTCGACATCAGCGGCAGCTACGAATCGGCCAACGTGAATCTGGGCAACCAATTATCCGGCAATGTGCAAACCTCGAAGAGCGTCATTAATATCGAGAGCATGACAATGCGGGTCTGGGTCTCAGAAATTGATACCGTCATTTTCGGCAAAGATGAAGTACGCCAATTGACCGGAATGCGCGGTCTGCAAAACACCGCAGACGATCTGGCCGCAGCATTGAAAAATTTCGGTGAAACCCGCTCGATGGTGGTGGCGCCAACCTCTAGCCAGGACTTGGCGCGGGCGCAACAGGTGGGGGCAATGAGCCATATGTTAGGCGGGCACAGCGATGCAAAGGGTGCAGCGTTGACCGCAGCCTTGAGTGCTATAGCAGCTCCGGTATCCGCCGAAACTCCGGCAAGCAGCGATATGCCAATCGACAAGTGCCGTTTTTGCGCCCATTGCGGTGCCGCCGCCACGCACGATGCGCGGTTTTGCGGCAAGTGCGGGCAGGCATTGAGTGCGTAGGCGGGCTAGCGCGTAGGTTGGGCTTGCGTTTCACCAGCCCAACATTCTCTAGTGAGCTAATATCTTAAAAATAGCATGATCAATATTCTGGACTTGCATATTTATTGGCATTGCCTGCTGGGCTGATAAAGCTTAAGCCCAGCCTAAAATCTGTTGCACGGTCCGCTTATTTCTAGCTTGGTGCGATTCCAAATGACACATGTACTTTTCATCTGCGGCAAAAACAAATGGCGTAGCCCTACCGCTGAACAAATATTCTCTGAGCATCAGGGTATCGAGTGCGCATCTGCTGGCCTCAGCAATGATGCAGAGACGGCAGTCTCGATTGAGCTTGTCGAATGGGCTGATCTGATCTTCGTCATGGAGCAGATCCATAAGAGTAAATTGTCTGCTCGCTTCAAAGATCATCTTGGAAGTAAACGCGTGATCTCATTGGGCATTCCAGACAACTACAAATTCATGGAGCCAGCCTTGGTCAAGTTACTTCTGATAAAGGTCACGCCCTATCTGCCGCGCACAAATACGCATCGTTAATATGGCGCAGCTTTTCTGCGGGTAGCTTTGAATTTTATTGTCCATTTTCTTCCAATAGGCATACAATTTCCAGATTCGATTTGTCCAAAGGCCGTTCAATCCAACGAGTTCCCGCGTGGCAATCTGACCGCGGCACTTGTTCTTGTTTTAGGGACGGTTAGACACTACTTAAAAGGTGTTCAATTGAAATCTCCCTTGCTCGCGCTCATCAAGCTACTGCCGGAATCACTCCAGATAAAAATGCTGTTTCGCATCGGCTTATCATCGATTCCAATGATGCGTTATTCCGGGCCAAAACTGGTTGAACTCACGCCCGAACGTGCGGTCATCCGCATAGACGTTTCGCGGCATAGCAAGAATGCCTACAACTCGCTATTCCTTGGTGCTATGGCAGCCGGGGGCGACTGCGTAGCGGGTTTGTTTGGGATGAAATTCATGTATGAAACCGGTTATCGCACCATTCCTATCGTGAAGAGCGTTTCGTCTGAATACTATAAGCGGGTCAGTACTTATGCGCACTTCACTTGCACACAGGGCAAAGAGATGTATGAGATGTGCAATGAAGTTGTCGCCTCAGGTGAGCGCAGGGAAATCACTATCCATGTCATCGTTACTGCTCCTGCAGAGTTTGGCGATGAACCAGTCGCGAGAATTTCGCAGCTCATGTCGATAAAGAATTTGAGCGCGAAGGGTTAGTGCGTGGGTTGGGCTTTACCGGCCCAAGCTTTTCTGATGGATCACTATTTTAGAAATTTATATTTATTGGTATTGAATGCTGGGCTGGTGAAGCTTTAGCCCAGCCTACGATTTTACAAATTAACACGCTCCATATTATTCAATCACCGCCATCAACTCCGTCAGCAAAGCCGCGCGCAGTTTACTGTCTTGAGGCGCGACTGCAAAACCTTTCATTACATTGCTTGCGTCATAAAATCGGCTCATGATGCTTGCGCCATCTTGTGCATGCTCCCATCTTCCGAGCGCGCTGATCTGCGGTGCAGGTGCCACCAAGGCGATCGGGCAGCTTGGGGTTTTGACGATGACTGATGTGGGTTTGAGCTCGATGTGCGTGATCTCACCGCTCAGGCTTTTGGCAATTGCGCGTGCCGCTGTCATGATCGGGGCGATGTATGGCAAGATAGGGCGCGAGCCGTCTTCTGGATTGCTGTATTGGGCGCAATCGCCTATTGCGTAAATATCTTTGGCACTGGTTTGTCCTGTGGTGTCGAGCAAAATACCGCGCTCGGTGGCTAACTCACTTGCTTGTGCTAGCCGTAAATCCGCACGCAGTCCAACGGCTGAGAGCACGATGTCTGTGTTGAATACTTCGCCATTGGACAGGCTAATTTGTAGTTGACTTGCATGTCCATGATGGCGATCGATGCTGCTGGCTGTCGTGCCTAGTTTAAAGCTCACGCCGCGAGATTCCAGTGCGCTTTGCAATGCTCTTGAAATTGGCTCGGGTGCCAATGCTGCCAAGGGCAGGGTATTCGGATCGATCACAGTAATCATGTGGCCAGCGCCTGCCAGATCATCGGCAAATTCGCATCCTATCAAGCCCGCGCCTAAAATTGTGATGTGGACTTTCTCGCCAATTGCCGTGATGCGCTCGCGTAGTTTTGCATAGTCTGTCAGGTTGTTGACGGACAGTACCTGACTTGCGGCATTGCCAGCGATGGGCAGGCGAATAGGCTGCGCACCTACCGCAATGACCAGTTTTTCATAGTCAAAATCGCCTGCGCTGGTGTGTATCAATTTGTTGTCGCTGTCAATCTGGCTGACATGAGTAAATGGCAAAAT
>JAZJYB010000034.1:0-1451 GCA_040390685.1 Pseudomonadota bacterium
CCGGCTACAACGTCAGCGACTATTTCCAGCACTGGCTGGATATGGGTGACAAGATCAAGGCTTCCGGCGCGACTGTGCCGAGCATCTACTGTGTTAACTGGTTCCGTACCGATGAGAATGGCAAGTTTGTCTGGCCTGGTTTTGGCGACAATATGCGCGTCCTGAAATGGATGTTGGAGCGTATCGAAGGCAAGGGACAAGGCGTGGAAAATATCTTCGGTATCACCCCAGAGTTCAAGGACCTGACCTGGGATGGCCTAGAATTTACCCAACAGCAGTTCGATACCATCACCTCCATCGACAAAGCCGCCTGGGAAGCCGAGTTGAAGTTGCATGCCGAATTATTTGAAAAGCTGGAATACCATTTGCCGGAAGAATTAGAAGCGACCCGCCTCGCTTTAGGAAAACGTCTGGCAGCGTAAATTGCTGTGATTAAAAAAAGCCGCAGATGAGAATCTGCGGCTTTTTTATTTTCCGAAGCGGCAATTGCTCCGTGCTTGCTTAGCCGCATAGGCATTGCGCTGCGAGTGATGCCGACTGTATGATTCCTTACTAAATAATCCAACGACTATCAACCGTTGGCTGGGATGCAATCCTAGCCTACGGTACTCTTAACGCCCTACTTATTGCGGGTTACAGCCTCAAATGATTCCAAAGCCGGCGAGGATGTCCCATCCTGCGTGCTCAATAATACCCGCACGAATATTGCCGCGCCAATGGGCGAGAATACCCAAGAACAGGCCATGCAAGACGATTGCCAATACTGCGCTAACGCCTTCGTATGCGTGCCCGATTCCGAACAGAATGGCCTGAGCCACGATAGCGATGCCGACGTTTCCAGTCATTAAAGTAAGTTGGCGTTGAAGATAACCTCGAAACACAATCTCTTCACATATGCCGGCACTCATTGATACACATATCCAGACAGCGATATCAAATACCCCATTCAGTTTTGAAGCAAGTAGCGGGTTGTTGGAGTCCGAAGCATGGTCCGGCAAGAGGTTGTGCACGCCGATGTCACAAGCATAGATCAGTGCGAATGCAAGTGCAGCATAGACACAATCGCTGATGAGCTTATTTGGCGTGAACGACTTTAATCCAAAAAATTCTAGGATTGAGTGGCCATATTCTTGCATGCCTTTGTAAATAAAATATACCCAAAACCATTGCATGCCGATCATGACCAGGTCGTTCTTGATTCGAGTCGAATCTGATACCTGGCCAGCTGTAAGGTGGCTTGAAGAGTTCAGCACACCGGCCACCAGCAAAATCATGACGATGCCAAATAAAGTCCATGTGTGTCTAGGCGACGCTAATAAGTTCTTAGCATTTTTTATAGTGTCGGGCAGGCTTGTTAATGCGTTATTCAGCTTGTTCATGTCAGGTACATCCTTATGTTTGGTTGGTGTCTTGTGGTGAAACTGCGCAATCCCTACTTTTTAAATTTGTTA
>JAZJYB010000034.1:1461-8518 GCA_040390685.1 Pseudomonadota bacterium
GCCAATAAATTCTTAGCATTTTTTATTGTGTCCGGCAGGCTTGTTAATGCGTTATTTAGCTTGTTCATGTCAGGTGCATCCTTATGGTTGATGTTATGTGGTGAAATCGTGCAATCCCTACTTTTTAAATTTGCTACTGTCCTGACTTAACAGCGCAACGAAGAACTTCAATGCGGCGGTAGTGCGATCCAAGTCACCAGTGTTCATATAGTCCAGCACCAGACCGTCGATCACAGCACCGCACAAGGTGGCGATGGTGCGGCGATCAGCGGATTCGGGTATGCCATACTCAATCACTTCCAGCCAGCTGGAGCTGGTATCGGACAGAAATTGGGCATAGATTGCTGGATTTTGCAGTGCCAGTACTTGAACTTCAAACAGCAAGCGCACATAGCGAATATTTTCTTTATCGGTAACCCAGCCCCAAAACGACTCCATGCTGGCTTCACCCTGGGCTGCGTGCATCATTGCCATCACTGATTGCTGGACGCGGGAGCGCGCTTCCTCCATCACGGCGGTGATCAGTTTTTCCTTGGAATCGAAGTGGTAAATCAATAGTCGCGCACTGGTTCCGATATGCTCAGCCAATGGTCGCAACGATAGCTCAGCCAAGCCATGTTCCAAAAAATAGTTAAGCGCGTTGTCGCGCAGTTCATTTCGTCTAGTCATGAAACAGATGTTACATGAAACGATCGTTACATGTAAATAAATTTATAAAATTACTTTATTTTGGAGGCGTCTCAAAAATGCTTAAAAATTTGGCCGACGCAGCCAAAGCAACAACAGCAGTAGTGAACCCAGCGGATACAATTTACGTGGCAGTCGGTGCCCGTGTAAAAATCGAAGCGGGTTTGAATGAGCTGGCGAGGAGTAGGGCTACGGGTCGGTGACTGCAATTTCGCCGCACGAGTCAGCAAAATTATTTCTCTCTTAGTGTCATACCGGACTTGATCCGGTATCCAGAATCTACTTTCACGCTTCTCTATTCTGGGTTCCCGCCTGCGCGGGAACGACGACTTAAGAGCAAAAGGCAATTCAAGAAATAGACTGAGGGCGGACACTCAAGGTCAGAAGATACGCGACGAATATAGCTGCAGAACTAAAGACTAAAACCTTCAATCTGAAGGGCGCAATGGGTTTCATCTATTGCGCCGTATGTCGTAATTGAATAATTCCATGCGGCGCAATACGCCTGCGGCTATTGACCCGCTACTTATTGCGGATTACGGCCTTATCGCCTCTCGCGTGGAAGCGACTCAGCCATTACAATAAGGCGAGCCTTAGTGCGCCCCGCATTTACACCCCGATCAATAGTGATCTCGAAATAGGTCGAGCCTTCTTTCCACGACAGCTCGGAATGCCCCTTACCCGATGGCGCTTGGACGATTGTGAGTAAAGCATCCGAATTGCGTATGCGAATCATCCCGTCCCTGCGATTCCATGTAACCCCCGCACCGTCACGTAAAGAAAGCTCTTGTAGAGTAATGAGTTCACCCCCAGCTCCCCGATAGACCCGACGGTACATTGATGCACCTTTGTCACTGAAGCCATCAGCGATTGAGCCAAGAAATCGAAAACTCTTGAATACTGAACCATCTAGTCCGTGAGGTATAAAGCTGAGCTTTTGTATGACGGCCTTATCGTCCTTGGCTTTATCCTCGAAACGGTACCGATCAAGATTTTGCTCACAAATGGAGAGGTAACCAAGTTGGCTTCGCTGCAGTTCAACTTTGTTGTTCCAACTCTCAAAGCCATTGCTTCCCGGCAGCGGGCCAAGTCCGCATACGACGAGCTGCGCGGCGCTCAGTTGGTGGACGAGCGCAAACGCAGTTGATGCTAAAACTCGAAAGTGAAGAGCGCTCATAAGACCTAACTTTAATTTGACAACATTGCCCGTTAACTTGGGTAAAAAATTTGAACCACTTTTTCCTTTCCTCTGGAAACTCGCATGGAGCCTAGCTTTAATTCGTTATACCTCGAAAACCAAAGGATTAACTTAATCGTGAAAAGTACGCATTAATAACTTTGCAGTTTACCAATGAAATTATCAGTAATGGAAAATATTCGAATGTTAATTGACATCGTTAGCTAATTTTTTCATTTACTGATTCAATGTTTTTCACTAAATGGCACCGCTCTCACAATAAATATTATTTGCACTTTCGCACAACTGTGCTAAAGTGCATTCATGCAAGCCATTACTGAAAAAAGTGAACTCACCCGTGCCGCCATTGTTGGTGCCGGGCTGGATGTCGCCGCCGAACTTGGGCTTGAGGCGATTACCTTGCAGGCGGTGGCTGACCGGATTGGGATGTCAAAGAGCGGGGTGTTTTCGCGCATAGGGTCGCGCGAGGCTTTGCAAATTGCCGTGGTTGAGGAATATGGCAGACGCTATTACGCCGAGGTTTTTGCACCGGCTTTGCAACTGCCCAAGGGCTTACCCAGACTCAAGGAAATCATGCGGCGCTGGCTGGCACGCATCCGCAATGTCGAAGTTGATACCGGTTGCATTTATACCGCCGGGGCGTTTGAACTCGACGACAAGGAATGCGAATTGCGCGATGTCTTGCTGGCTGCAGTATTGCAGTGGCGCGCCATGTTGCATAGGACCGTGACACAGGCGATACAGGCCGGGCACCTGAAAGCGGACACCGACGCCAAGCAGTTGGTGAGCGAGCTTAACAGCCTGGCGATAGGTCTGTTGCACGATGTCCGTTTTTTGCGCGACAGCCGCGCGGGTGACCGTGCCGTTGCCTCATGTGAGCGCTTGATTCGAAGTTACCAAACCTAGCATTTATGTCTTGAACTGTTTTTTTATTTACTTATTTTAATTTCGCACAATCGTGCGAAAAAAGGCGAATATGTTGATTTCATTACTTATCCTCGTGCTGACAATTTGCGTATGGCGGGTCGTGCCTATGCTTGATTTTTTATCCGGCATACCTAGCAGTAATGATCACTGGCTGTATTTTTAAATTCAAAAATTTCTAAGCTCTGAAATTCCAACACTTTGAAAGAAAAAGATGACGCGCTCCACGATACAGGCCACCAGCGCCTACTACGACAAGAATCCCTTCACCCAACTGTTGCGCTGGGCATTGGCCGCCACTGAAACTTTGTGGCCACGGCTAGCGATACGCTCTGCCGCGCGCCTGTTTGCTACACCCTTGCCGCATAAGTGGTCGCACACACGTCGGACTTGGGACAACAGCTGGACACAGGAATCGTGGCCGTTTGAAAACGCCAGTATCACCTTGTATACAGACCAATCGGCAAACTCCGGCCCATATGCGCTGCTGGTGCATGGCTGGGGTGGTCATGCTGCGCAGATGTTGCCGCTGGCCAGCGCCATGCGCGCGCAGGGCTTGCGGCCTATCCTGATCGAGCTGCCGGCGCATGGGCGTAGCCAAGGCACGCAAAGCAATCTGCCGCAATTTGCCCGCGCCATCGAATACGTCGCCGCCAGGTTCGCGCAAGATGGCAAAGCCCTGCACGCGGTGGTCGCGCATTCACTGGCGGCCAACGCCAGTGCCTACGCCGCCAGCCGTGGGCTAGGCACCGAGCGTCTGGTATTAATTGCACCACCCGCCTCACCTTTTGAATACACCAAATTATTTGCCAGGGTTTTCAGGCTCAGCGAATTCACCCGCGCCGCCATGCAAAAACAGATCGAGGCGAGTGAAGGCATTTTGATGCGCCAGTTTGAGCCAGATGCGGTCGGCCCGCGGGTTGGGCAAGCGGTGTTGGTGGTGCATGACAGCAAAGACAGCATCAATCCGGTTGCCGATGGCTGGTCGTATCAACAGGCGATTGCCGGGGCCAAAATGATACAGACCGAAGGCCTCGGTCACCGCCATATCCTCAAGGATGAAAATACTGTCCAGCAGATTGTGGATTTTGTGGCGGATAAGCGCTAGATTTGCATGCAAGCAGCAAGAGATTAAATGAGCTAATTTTCCAAGTAAAAATCCGTTACTATGTTTTTTTTGAAGAAAAACCCTTCGCCTCTGCGCAAACACCTGCTTCAAGGTGGGCTAGACTAGCGGCAGGCCATGCAGCGATTTATCCAAGGGGGAACACCCGCAATGGACACGACATCGGCAGAAAAGAAAGTGCCAGGCCTGCATCGGGTACTCAGGACGCGCGATTT
Organism: Pseudomonadota bacterium; assembly: GCA_040390685.1. Classification (GTDB taxonomy): domain Bacteria; phylum Pseudomonadota; class Gammaproteobacteria; order Burkholderiales; family Burkholderiaceae_D; genus Undibacterium. The sequence goes on from JAZJYB010000034.1 coordinate 5,612, forward strand.
GGTGTTGCTCAATGTTGCGGCGATAGTCGGCCTGCGCTGGCTTTCGACAGCAGCGCAGATCGGGCCTTCCAGCCTATTCATATGGCTGCTCGGACTGATATGTTTTTTTATCCCGCTGGCCTTCGCGGTATTGGAATTGAGTTCGCGTTTACCCGGCGAGGGCGGGCTGTATCTTTGGTCTAAGCAAGCCTTTGGCGACCTGCATGGATTTATCGCTGGTTGGACTTACTGGGTATCGAACATCGTCTATTATCCATCCGTGCTGCTGTTTAGCGCGGGGATTTTCCTCCATATCGGTGGCGAGAGTTGGCAGAGTTTAGCTGGCGACAGCAACTACAATGGCATGTATTGCCTGGCCGTACTGTGGACTGCCACCGGCTTGAACATCCTTGGCCTGGAACGCGCTAAATGGCTACAAAACATAGGCGGCATCGCGACCTGGTCGGCGGCTACACTGATCCTCGGCGCGGGTGCGTATTCATGGTATCGATACGGCGCGGCCACGACCATCACTGTAGCTAATGTTTTGCCCGACTTTGGAAAACTCGCGACCTTCTCCACCTTTGCCACCATCGCCGGCGCCTACGCAGGTCTGGAACTTGGGCCGATAGTCGGCGGAGAAATACGCGACCCAAGGAGGCAAATTCCACGCGCCACCTTGGTATCCGGCTTCGTCATCGCGACCATCTATATCGCCGGCACCGCATCTTTGCTGATTGCGCTGCCTACCGCTATGATCGACGTCATCGCCGGCATCCCGCAGGCACTCAGCGCCATTGGTGAGCGTATTGGCGTGCCACAATTTGGCCGCTTGACAGCAGCGCTAGTGACCCTTGGCACCATAGGTTCAATCTCGGCATACGTCACTTGCACTGCACGCTTGCCGTTTGTCGTCGGTGTGGACCGTTATCTGCCACAGGCACTGGCGCGCTTACATCCGCGTTACGGCACTCCTTACGTTTCTTTGTTTGCCCAGAGTATTCTAAGTTCGATGGTGCTGATGGCAGCACTTTCCGGCGCGACTATCCACGAGGCTTTTAATATTTTGATCGATATGACGATCATCCTGACCTTGCTACCATTGTTGTACATTTTTGCGGCATTTCCAATCCTGCGCCGCCGGGCCGCTGGCCGTAACCAAGGCATTACTTTATCCCCGGGCGGCAGCGCTGTGTGCTGGCTGGTAGGATTTACCGGATTCGCCACCACCTTGCTCGCCATTCTTACCTCATTGATACCACCAACCGACAACAGCAACCCGGGCCTGTTCCTGTTTAAGGTGCTAGGCGGCAGTGTCTTGTTCATCAGCGTTGGCCTAATGTTTTACTGGAAGGGCCACGCTCAATTAGTCTTACAGCCGAAGGAAATAACATGATGTTTAGCCAAGCCATAGTCCGTCTTCCTGCCGCCAATTTTGCCGATGGGCTGACCACGGTTGATCTGGGTCGCCCCTCTTTTGCACTGGTGCTGGAACAGCACCAGCGTTATTGCCAGGCACTCGAAAGCTGCGGTCTTAGCCTGACGCATTTGCCGGCGGATGCCGATTTCCCGGATTCCACTTTCGTCGAAGATGTCGCGATATTGACTGAACACGGCGCGATCCTGACACGGCCCGGTGCCGCCAGCCGCGCCGGCGAAGTGCGCAGCATGCAAGCGACGCTGGGACGGTTTTATCCGGAACTGGCCGAGATCAGCGCGCCCGGCACGGTAGATGGCGGCGACATCTGCGAAGCCGGCCAGCATTTCATCATCGGCATTTCCTTGCGCACCAATCACGAAGGCGCACGCCAGCTCGGCAACTGGCTGGAACAGCGCGGCTACACCTGGTCCACCATCGACGTGCGTGAAGTGCCGGGTATCCTGCACCTGAAAAGCGGCATCGCGTATTTGGGTGATGGTCTGGACGATAATCGCATGATAGCTATCGATGCCTTGGTCGATGAAGCCGCGTTGCGCCCGTTTGAACTGGTCCAGGTCAGCCCCAGCGAAGACTATGCCGCCAACTGCGTGCGGGTGAATCAGCATGTCATCATGCCGGCCGGATTTCCGCTGTTGCAGGCATCTTTAAGCGCGCTGGGTTATGCGATTATCGCGCTCGATATGTCGGAGTTTCAAAAAATGGATGGCGGTTTGAGTTGCCTGTCTTTGCGCCTTTAAACTTTGCATGCGTGCGTGCGATTAATGAAGCCGAATCGCACCTACCGCACTTTGTCCTCGGGAGGCAGTTAGTAGGCCGGAAAAGCGCAGCCCTTGCAGGGCGCGTATCCGCTTTCAAGCGGATACCGTTTCGCAGGCTGATCGCACGCGATCCGAAACCCCTGTTTCACCCTTCCGACATTTACGTTTGATTGTCGGAAGGCGCTGCGCTTTTCCGACCTACTTATTTCTGATTTCAATGCTTACGCCCAAATGCCATTTCAAGCTCCCGGCACCGGCAAGCACTCCATGACTTCCACTGCGTCACCTGGGAAGATAGCAAAGTGCGGATGGTTTTCGAACAGCTTGGCCGCGGCCTCGTGTGACTCGGCTGACACCACGACGTAGCCACAGATATTATTCCTTGCATCTTCCACTCCGGCGCCAGAAACACGTTTGGTCTTTCCTATCGGTCCGCCCGGCACGACAACTTGCGCCGCGTTGGACTCCATCCAGGCATGCCATGCGTTCAATCCGGCTTGCGTCCGTTCCTGCCGCTCAGATTCACTGAGGGCATTCCAACCCGATTTCTCTGTGGCTTCATTGGAGCCGGTGAAAACAGCCATAAAGTTTTTCATGAAATCCTCCTTTGGATAGCTTTTAGGTCACGCATTTCGATACAAAATAAATGAAGCGAGTAGGTCGGAAAAGCGCAGCGCCTTCCGACATCGGTCGTTTTGACATCGATAACGGTGACATCGCCCGTTGTGT
>JAZJYB010000035.1:0-6870 GCA_040390685.1 Pseudomonadota bacterium
GGTAGCGTTGAGTTGTGCCCCTGGCAAACCATGCCTAATGAGTCACCTACCAGAACAATTTCCACTCCGCATCGATCCATCAATGCGGCAAAGCTGGCGTCATAGCAAGTGAGCATGGCGATTTTATTCGCTTGCTGACGTTGCGCCAGCAGGCTTGGGATGGTTACCGCTTTACGGTCTTGCAAATATTCAGCCATTATTTTTCTCCATGAATAGGAAATGTTACGCTTTTTAGGATTGCTTTGTCGGTAGCGGAAAAGCTTGTCGTCATTTTAGAAATTTCTCTTGGACCTCAGCTTCTAAAAATAAAATACACTGCGCCGACCAGGCACAGTCCAGCCCACACATAATCAAGCTTAAAAGCTTGGTTCATGTAAAACATCGCAAACGGCAGAAACACCAACAAAGTCAGCACTTCCTGCAATATCTTCAGTTGCGCCAGACTATATTGCGTGTAGCCGATACGGTTGGCCGGCACTTGCAGCAAGTACTCGAATAAGGCAATTCCCCAACTCACAAGGGCGGCGATCCACCAGGGTTTGCTCGAGAGATTCTTTAAATGGCCATACCACGCCACGGTCATAAAGACATTCGAGAGTAAGAGCAAGAAGGTAGTTTGTAAAATAATTGGAATTTGCATGTTGGCTATTCTATGCAATTTTCTGGATGACTTGCGCAGCTACAGCAGCGGAAAATTCTTGGGCTTTGCCTAGGCCAGGAATCTCAACTAATGGATCGATCTGCAATAAGGGTAAAAGCACAAAGGCGCGTTCCGTTATCCGTGGATGTGGCACGGTTAAGTTGTCATTGTTTATTTGCTCGTCGCCGTACAGTAGTAAATCCAGGTCGAGGGTGCGTGGCGCATTGCGATACGGGCGTTCACGGCCAAATGCCAATTCCAGTTCTTGCAAATAGTGAAGTAATGGGAGTGCGCCGAGCTCAGTATGAATCTCGACAACGGCATTCACATAATCATCGCCGGCGGCCTCAAATGGCGCGCTCCGATACAGACTCGATTGCTTGGTGAGTGCGGTTTCTGGCAGTTGCGCCAATCTTTGTATGGCTTGCAATACCGTATCGCGGGCATCGCCCAGATTGGCACCGATCCCAATTTTTGCGCTGACAGGCATCATGTATATTTCCGCCCGTTTTATTCGCTGGTATTGTTTACGCTACTGGGTTTGCGTGGTCCGCTACGGCGTGGGCGACGTTTCTTTGCCGGGCCAGTGCTTTCTTGTTTGGGTTTTATCGTCAGCAAACGCTCACGCTCGATTTCATCGCCGTTGATAAAACCAGTCCACCATTCGCCGATTTCAGCATCGATCTCGCCCGAGGCACAGCGCAATAACAGGAAATCATAGCCAGCACGCAGCCGGGTATTTTCGAGTAATTTATATGGCGTTTTCCCCACACGTTTTTCGAAGCGCGGTTGCATCGCCCAGATGTCACGCATGTCCGAACCTATCTTGCGTTGTAAGGCAAGGCTATCCGTTTGTGTGTTCAGCACATCGTCAGCCGCTAAGTGAAGGGCAGGGATCGAGAATTCGCCCGCAGCTTTGTAGGCATCCCATTTTTCGACGACTTGATGCCAGAGCAGTGAGGCAAACAAGAAACCCGGGGAGACGGTTTTGCCTTGCTGGATGCGCTCATCGGTATTGGCCAGCGCCAACGTGACGAATTTTTCTCCTAGCGGCTGTTCCAGCACCACATCGAGCAATGGCATGAGGCCGTGATGCAAGCCCTCTTTGCGTAGTTGCTGTAAGCAAGCCATGGCGTGCCCACTCATCAGCAGCTTCAGCATTTCATCGAAGACACGCGCACTAGGTACGTTATTGATGAGTGGTGCCATCACTGTGATCGGCGCGCGGGTTGCCGCATCTATCGTGAATTGCAATTTGGCCGCAAAGCGCACCACGCGCAGCATGCGCACCGGGTCTTCGCGGTAACGTGCTTCAGGCACGCCGATGATGCGCAGGGTTTTTTTACGGATGTCAGCAATGCCGCCATGGTAATCGAGCACGGTCTGGCTGGCTGGATCGTAATACATGGCGTTGATAGTGAAGTCACGTCGAACCGCGTCTTCGTGCTGCTCGCCGAAGGTGTTGTCGCGCAAGACCCGGCCGTGCTCATCTTTGAGCGCACCTTCTGTGGCAGCGCCGCGGAATGTAGTGACTTCTAAAAGATCCTGGCCAAACATCACATGCACAATCTGGAATCGGCGGCCAATGATAAACGCGCGCCTGAATAATCGTTTGACTTGCTCGGGCGTGGCATTGGTGGCAATGTCGAAATCTTTGGGTTTGACACCCAGCAGCAAATCCCTTACCGCACCGCCGACCACAAACGCCTTGAAACCATTTTCCTGCAAAGTTTGGGTGACGCGAATTGCGTTCGACGACAGCAACTTCGGATCGATGCCATGTTCTTTAGCGTTTAAAACAGTGGGTTTGTGGTTGGCACCTTTGGCACCGCTGCCATTATTTTCTGGTTTGGTTTTTACGCCCAGTATTTTGCGGATAAATTTTTTGATCATTGCAGATTGAATAGATGAAGGGTGGGCCAGCCATGGGTGATGGCGTGGGCGCTCAGTTTTGCATTCGGGTTGGTTGCCACTGGATGTGTCACTATCGACAGCAAGGGAATATCATTTTGTGAATCACTATAAAAATAACTGACAGGGAAATCGCTTAGTTGTGTGCCCTGATTTGCTAACCATTGTTTCAAATGGATCACTTTACCAGCGCCGGACGTTGGAATGCCAAGCAATTTTCCAGTTAATTCTCCGACATTGTTCATTTCTGGCTCTGCTGCAATCAAATGTTCAACACCTAACGCTTGAGCGATCGGTGCCGTGACAAAACGGTTGGTGGCGGTGATGATCACGATCAAGTCGCCCTGATTCTGATGTTTTTGAATCAACTCATGTGCAACGGGCAGCAGTGCAGGCTGGATGACTTCTTGCATAAACTGCGTGTGAAAATCGTTTAATTGCGCACGTGAAAATTGTGCCAAGGTTCCCAATGCGAATTCCAGATACTCAACCGGATCGAGCGTGCCTGCCTGATATTGCGCAAAAAAATCGGCATTGCAACGGGCAAATGCATCTGCATCAACCGCGCCGATGCGAGTGAGGAATTGCCCCCATTCATAGTCTGAATCGATGGGTATTAAGGTGTGATCGAGATCAAAAATGGCGATGTTGCGCATTGCGTTTTCTATTTGTTTGCTGAATTGTGTGTTGGTTTGTCTGTTGGTAACTGAAGCCCGAGCAGCACTTCGCGCAGCAGAGGTAAAGTAATCGGGCGTTTGGTCTCTAGCGAATACTGGTCCAGCTGATTTAACATCTGCGTGAGTGAACTCATGTCACGTCGAAAATGCGTAATCAAGTAGGGTAACACGCCAGCAGAGATACTCATACCACGCGACTGTGCCAGCCGTTCCAGCGCATCGATTTTTTCTTCATCGGTCAAGCCATGTATTTGATAGATCAAGCCCCAGCCGAAACGCGTGCGTAAGTCTTCACGCAGCGCCAGATTCATCGGCGCCGCGTTTCCCGCTGCGACCAGAAAACCATTGTGCGCGCGAGTTTCGTTAAATAAGGCGAAAGCATCAATTTGCGCCTGCGGCGACAGCTTCTCGCAATCATCCAGTAAATACAGGGTGATCTCAGGCGTATGGGTAAAGCTGCTTTCCGCTGCATCGGCGGCGATATAGCGAGCTTGTCCGTCTTCAGCTAAGGCACGCAGTAGATGTGTCTTGCCGGCGCCAGACTCTCCCCAGAGATAGGCGAAACGTAAGCCATATTGACTGGCTTCGCGTCTGGAGAATAGGCGCAATAATTGCGCTAATTCAGTATTTTGCCCATCAACGAAGGATTCCAGTGAAGGAGGGGCTAGCGCCGCTAAATCCAATACCATTTGCCTCATAATTGCCGAAAAAAGAAAAGTTTCAAATTTGTAGTCATTTTATTACCATCAAACAAACAGCCAAAAACTAGGTGAATGGCGGGTCGATTTGTTAAAATAGCGGTTTTGCTAGTCAAAATCTAGCACTTCCCTAGCATTTCGCTATTTTACCGCTTCAAGCCCCTACTGACGACAATCATGAGCACATCTACTCCTTCTGTTTCTCTTTCTTACGCCGACGCTGGTGTCGATATGGTGGCCGGCGATGCGCTGGTCGATGCCATCAAGCCGTTTGCCAAACGCACTATGCGCGAAGGCGTGATGGCCGGTATCGGCGGTTTTGGCGCGATGTTTGAAATTAGCAAAAAATACAAAGAGCCAGTGCTGGTATCGGGTACGGATGGCGTTGGCACCAAGCTCAAGTTAGCGTTTCACTTAAATCGCCATGACACGGTCGGTATCGATCTGGTTGCGATGAGCGTCAACGATATTCTGGTACAAGGCGCCGAACCCCTATTTTTCCTCGATTATTTCGCCTGCGGCAAGCTCGATGTCGCCACCGCCACCGATGTCATTAAAGGCGTGGCTTTTGGCTGCGAGCAAGCGGGCTGTGCCTTGATCGGCGGCGAAACCGCAGAAATGCCTTCTATGTACCCTGAAGGCGAATATGATCTGGCCGGATTTGCGGTCGGCGCAGTTGAAAAATCGAAAATTATCGATGGCAGCAAGATTGTTCCGGGCGACGTGATCCTTGGTATGGCTTCCTCAGGTATCCACTCAAACGGTTTCTCCTTGGTGCGCAAAATTATTGAAGTCGCCAAGCCAGACCTGAATGCTGATTTTCATGGCCGTAGCCTGGCCGATGCCTTGATTGCGCCAACCCGTATCTACGTCAAACCTTTGCTGGCCTTGATGGCAAGTATGGAAGTCAAAGGTATGGCGCACATTACCGGCGGCGGTTTGGTCGAAAACGTGCCGCGCGTTTTGGGCGACAAACTGACTGCGGTTCTCGATAGCAGCGCTTGGACAATGCCGCCGCTATTCAAATGGCTGCAGCAACATGGTGGCGTAGCGGACGCAGAAATGCATCGCGTCTTTAACTGCGGTATCGGCATGGTAGTGATCGTCGCGCCGGAAATTGCAGATGCCGCCATGGCGCAACTCAATGCTGCCGGTGAATCGGTCTCACGCATTGGCACAATACGCGCCCGGGTCGGTGATGAGCACCAGACTATTGTTGTCTAATAAGTTGATCTTGATACTGGTGGCTGATATCAGCACCAGAAACTAAAAAAGCGCACTGGGCGCTTTTTTAGTTTTTAAATCGGGAAAACCGCATTAGCTTCTCAGGAAAAAATTAACTCCCCAACGACTCCCAAAGATTATCCCAGTCAGTCGGCTGAAAAGTGCCTTCGCGTTTGAAGACCAGCTGGCTTTTCGCATTGATCACAAAATGCGTGGGTTGGCGCGATATGGTGCCGAAGTTATCTTTGTGCCCAGACGCATTCCGCCATACAGTAGGGAAGCGCTGTTCCTTCGGAATTGTCAGAGCGATCAGTTGGTTATAGGTTTCGAAGTCTTTCAAGTCCTGATCGATATTCACCGCCAATAGCACAAAATTCTTCTTCGCATTTCCTACATAGAATTCGCGCATTAATTTCAGGTCGCGCGTACATAGGCTGCAACCGGCAGTAAAAAAACTGACCAATACGGTTTTGCCGAGAAAATTCGCCAGGTCCAATTTTTTGCCATCGATGTCTGTGCCTTGCAGGTGAAATTTTTGTGCCTCCTTAGTCGATTGGGCAAACAAGGGTGCGCAGGCTAGCCCCATCGTTACTGCAGCCATCGTTTTTATAGATTGTCGTTTGTTCATTTTTAGCTTTCGATGGTGATGGGGACTCGGGTTCTGACAGGCTTAATTGAATTTAGTTTCACTTTAGTGATTGGTCGTAGTTTTAACCAATGGCTGACAAATTAGTCCGGAAAAGTGATCCGCAAAAAGTGACATAACTTTATTCTGGCACGCACTTTGCCAGGCTTAATTTGGCTTGCTGATCCTTATTTTGCTTATCGCGATATGTCAGCCAACATCCATCTTCACGCAATACCAGATGAAATACTTGGACTTGCTCTATCACTCTACCTTGCAGTAACTGGCCGCTGGCGTCAATGCGCGGGGTGCGGGCAAAGACAAATTGGCTCGCGCGGGTCAAGGTATCTTCCGCCAAAACAACGGTATTCATCCCTAGCATTTTGGCCGTCACTTCACGTAATTCTTGCCGCACTTCTGCACTTGGAGACTGTAGGCGCGCGGGCACAGATACTGGCGGACTATAGGCTAGAGCGAGCTTGCTCGCAGCGACGCCAGCAAAAAATATCACAGCGCAATGAATCTTCATTGTAGCCTGCTATAAATGGCAATTTCTTTTCCTAAGGGGCGTACTAGCTGCATTTTTTTAGGTTCAGATTCACCCTGCAACATGACCCCTGAACTCACAGCGGGGCATACTTTTGTACTATTGTATTTTAAGGCCGCAGCTAATTGCCCCTCTGCCGTATCGCCTAGCGCATGGGTGAAATCGTCAGCGACATTGCAAGTAGCCGCGATGCCGTCTGCGTAGTCACCAAAACCTTTATTGTTGACGCCCTGGAACTGGATAGTGAAGTATGTTGTTCCGCAATTTGGCGCCGGATAAAAACCATACGGTTTGCCGCAAGTGGTCGCGCCAATCAAGGTCACTTCGATGTCGATTCCTTGCAAGCGCCTGCACTGGTTAAAATGCTGACTTGCTTCAGCCCTAAATATGGCAAGGCTTGCCCTTTCGGTGCGGAAAATCCATATGCAGTTGAGAGAAAAGGTGTCGGCGCTTCTGGTCTGGTTTTATCGTTAAATTTTGTCTGTTCAAATATTTTTCCATTGCTGGCGGCAGGCCCGGCAATCATATAGGCCAGTTCGCTTGCAACG
>JAZJYB010000036.1:0-12339 GCA_040390685.1 Pseudomonadota bacterium
GTTAATGCTTAGCAAGAATGGGTCGGATTTATTTATTACCTCCGATTTTCCACCCGCATTCAAGATAGACGGAAAAGTCACGCCGGTATCGAATCAGCCACTATCGGCCGCGCATACCATCGACCTGGCGCGCGCAATTATGAGTGACAAGCAATCTGCCGAATTTGAAGCGACTAAGGAATGTAATTTCGCGATCAATCCAGGCGGCATGGGGCGCTTCCGCGTATCTGCATTTATGCAGCAAGGAAAAGTCGGTATGGTGATGCGGACCATCACCACGGCGATTCCTAAATTTGAAGATTTGGGCTTGCCTGAGCAACTCAAAGACGTGGCAATGACTAAGCGCGGTTTGGTCATCATGGTCGGTGCGACAGGCTCTGGTAAATCAACCTCGCTCGCGGCGATGATAGGTTATCGCAACGCCAACAGTTACGGTCACATCATCACCATCGAAGACCCGATTGAATACGTGCATCCGCATGGCAATTGCATTATCACGCAACGAGAGATTGGCCTTGATACTGAAGATTGGGGTGTCGCACTGAAGAACACACTGAGGCAAGCACCGGACGTGATTCAGATCGGCGAAATCCGCGAACGTGAAACCATGGATTTCGCGATCGCGTTTGCAGAAACCGGCCATCTTTGCCTGACAACGCTGCACGCGAATAGCGCGAATCAGGCACTCGATCGTATCATTAACTTCTTCCCTGAAGAACGCCGTGCGCAATTGCTGATGGATTTATCGCTGAATTTAAAAGGGATTATTTCCCAGCGCCTACTTCCAGTAAAAGGAAAAAAAGGCCGTGTCGCTGCGATCGAAATCCTCTTGAACTCACCTTTAATCTCCGACTTGATCTTCAAGGGAGATGTACACGAAATCAAAGAGATCATGAAAAAATCTCGCGAATTGGGCATGCAGACTTTCGACCAGGCGCTGTTTGATTTGCACGAAGCCGATATGATTAGCTACGAAGACGCCTTACGTAACGCGGACTCGGTCAACGAACTACGCCTGGCGATTAAGTTGCGCGGCAAAGAGGCAAAAGGGCGCGACCTCAATGCGGGCACTGGTCATATGGGCTTGGTGTAATTTGCAGAAAAACTAAGTCTATGTTCTAATTTGCGCCCCTGTTGCAAACAAGTTGCAATGCGCTAGACGATTCGAGGCTTAAAATTCATTCCACCCTGTTATCCATCCTGTTTGCCACTGCGATTGCTGGCGTTTTAAGCATTACCGCAGCGGCAATTTTCTCTTTTTCCTTGTTGTCAAAAATGGTCGAGCGCATGGTCAGTCTGTCGGTTGGCATTATGCTGTCAACCGCGCTGTTAAACGCCCTGCCTGAAGCCTTTGAGTCAAGCGCCGATCCACGATCCTTGTTTGCCTGTTTGCTCGGTGGATTGCTGAGTTTTTTCCTGCTGGAGAAATTCGCGATCCTGCGTCACTCACATCATCACGAAGGCGACGGGCATCACCATGAACATGGCCATGATGCACATGAAGCCGGCAAAGCAGGATGGATGATTTTGGTCGGCGATGGCTTGCACAATTTTACCGATGGGGTTTTAATTGCAGCGGCATTTCTGGCCAATCCAAAACTCGGGCTTGTAACCGGTATCGCCATCATCGCCCATGAAATCCCGCAGGAAATCGGCGATTTTATCGTTTTGCTGAATGCCGGCTTTACCCGCACTCGCGCCTATATCTATAACCTGATTTGCAGCCTGATGGCAATGGTTGGCGGTGTTTTGGGTTATTTTATGCTGGAAGACGCCAAAAACCTTTTGCCTTACGTACTGGTATTCGCCTCGTCCGGATTCATCTACATTGCCTTGAGTGATTTAATGCCGCAAATGCAGCGCCGCGCAAGTATGCGTGAAACCATTCCACAAATTATTTTGGTCTCAATCGGAGTCAGCCTGGTTGTTTTTATCATGCAGCATCGTTAATTCAAGACACTGCACAATAAATTCATCGTCGGCTTGAATTGAAATTAAGCATCTGCACCAGTGGTGATAGGCCGAGTCGTGTCGGCACACCACTCGCTCCAAGACCCGGGATATAAAGCAGCGCCGGTCAAGCCAGCGACTTCCAGCGCCAATAAGTTATGGCACGCAGTGACCCCAGAGCCGCATTGCATGACCGCTTTGCTGGCATCGGAGATAATTGTCGACCATTCCTGGCGCAATTGCTCTACTGGTTTAAATCTGGCGTCTGTCAGTAAATTGTCCTTAAAAAAACGATTTTTTGCGCCAGGGATATGCCCGCCAACTGGATCCATTGCTTCGTTCTCGCCGCGATAGCGATCTGGCGCGCGTGCATCCACCACCGTATACACCTTGCTGGATAAGTTGCTCAAGACATCGTCGGCCGTCAATTGCTTGACCAAACTTGGCCTGATTTCTATATTCCCTGGCGTTACCGTTGGGAACTTTGTTTCAAGAGCAAAGCCAAGTTCGAGCCAGGCAGGTAGGCCGCCATCGAGCACGGCGACTGCACTATGCCCTACCCAACGCAACATCCACCATAAACGTGCGGCAAACATGCCTCCGTGGGCATCATAGGCGACGACTTGGGAGGTATGATTGATGCCAAGTTCACGCAAATGACGAATAAAATCCTCTTTGGACGGCAAGGGATGACGCCCCAAAAATACTCCATCCGCAGAAGTCTTAGAACCGGACAATTGCTTATCGAGGTGAACAAAGCGCGCGCCGGGTAAATGCCCGGCATCATAAGCTTTTTGGCCGGCGGAGGAATCCATCAGGTCGTGACGACAATCAACGATTACAACGTGGGTCTGATCAATTTGTCTGGCCAATTCTTGCGCCGATATCAAGGTAGTAAACATCAATATTCCTGTTCTCTTTAATTAATATCCAAGGTCGATTCTTAATCAGGCCTTTATTCTGAACCTATCGAATCTACATCAATTGTGGGTTGATTGTTTCTGGTGTTATAAAACGTGGCAATGACCCCGCTGCCGAGGATGACCGCAATGCCCAACCAGCTTAACAAGTGCAGTGTATCGCGCCAAATGACTATATCCCAAATGCTGGAAAAAACGATGCCTACATATTGAAGGTTGGCCGTCACCAAAGTATTACCAAGTCTGTACGCTCGGGTCATGGCAACTTGCGCGCCTGCTGCAGTCAAACCTACCACCAACAATAATAACAAACCCTGTGCATGATGCGGATGCCAGCTCGGCACATCCTGATTCGGCATTGCGCCAGAGATGACAGTGCCGAATATGCCAGCGATGGCGCAAATGGCGGAAAAATAAAACACCACCCGGTATTCCGGCTCACCGAGCAAGCCCATTTTTCGAACCTGGATATACGCCAATGCGGCCAACATGCCGGAAACCAAAGCAAGAACGCCACCGACAAGCTGATCGGCGTGTATCGATGGGCGCAACAACAAAATCACGCCGATAAAGCCCAAGAAAATCGCAAACAATAAACTAGGTTCAAGCCGTCTTTTATTGTTCCACCAAGCACTCACGAACAAAATGACTGCGATCCAGATTGGTGACATGTAATTCAGCGTGACCGCCATCGCCAGGGGTAATCGCCCGATAGCATAAAACCATAGCCAGAGTGCGACGACACCAACCACACCGCGCCAAAGATGATCGCCAGCCATTCGGGTACGCAAGCTACCGCCCTGCCAAGTCACCATGGAGTAAATTACCAGCATGCCAATCAAGCCGCGATAGGCGACGATCTCAGACGTGCTGTAATCGCTTGAGGCCAGCTTGACACAGACGCCCATGATGGAAAATAGAAAACTGGCGACCAGCATCCAAAGGGATTGCATATTCATAGCTCAAAAAATTAAGGGGAAGCCTAGCTCCCCCTTATTGTCAACGTAACGATCAACGTAAATGAGACGACATACGAGTGCCTCTAGAAATCCACATCGCGCCTTGTTCTGCATCCCGATGTGGATTTATTGAGGTGCTCAAAACGACATATTACTTCGGTACCATTCATGAAAATGCTGCATGCCATCTTCCATCGGTGATTGATACGGGCCGACTTCATTGACGCCGCGTTCCATCAATATTCTGCGTCCGGCATCCATGCGAAAACCGATCTCATCATCCTCGATACAAGTTTCCATGTAGGCAGCACGTTCCGCCTCAATGAACTCGCGTTCAAACAGGACGATTTCTTCCGGATAGTAAAACTCAACGACGTTTTTTGTCTTGCCAGTCTCGGTTGGCCACAAGGTCGAGACCACCAAGACATGCGGATACCACTCAACCATGATATTGGGATACAGGGTTAACCAGACGGCACCGTACTTAGGCGCGTCGCCTTGACGGAACTTCAACACTTGTTCTTGCCAAAGGCGATATTTATCGGAACCAGATTTCAACAAGCCATTGTTCACGCCTACCGTTTGCACACTGTAATCTGCACCGAATTCCCAGCGCAAATCCTCGCAGGTGACAAAACAGCCTAAGCCCGGATGGAAAGGTTCAACATGATAGTCTTCCAGGTAGACTTCAATGAAGGTCTTCCAGTTGTAATCGCATTCGTGCACTTCGACGTGATCCAGCATATAGCCAGAAAAATCCAGGTCTTTGGTGACGCTGAGCTGCGCCATTTTTTCCATGACGTTGTAGCCATTTTGCTCAAACAGCAAGCCGTTCCAGTTTTGCAAAGGCGTCTGGGAAAGATTCAGGCAAGGGGTGTCGGCGAAATGCGGCGCACCGATTAATTCACCTTTTAGATCGTAGGTCCAACGGTGTAAAGGACAGACAATATTTTTTGCGTTGCCGCGCCCTGTGGTACCCGGGCCGCCCAACATGAGCGCTTGCCGATGCCGGCAGACATTCGACATCAGTTCGATACCATGCGCGTTACGCACGAGCATGCGCCCGCCATTTTCAGATGGAAGCGTCGCATAGTCACCAACATTTGGCACCATCAATTCGTGGCCGACATAGCGTGGGCCAGATTGAAAAAGTTGCGTGATCTCACGTTGCAATAACGCTTGATCAAAATATACGTGAACCGGAAGTTGCGCGTCAGAACGCGCGAGTGTAGACAAAGAAGCCAGATCGGACATCCCCACCCCCCAAATTAATTTGCACCAACCTAAGAGAGAAAGAATCCATAAAAACCTGTTTTCGACCGAAATACATGCTCGGTCAAAAATTCAAAACGTAAAACACACGCGAATGAAGAGGAAATTTTGGACAAGACCGAGGATTATACCCGAATCGGTCAAGATGAGTAACGAGTTCAAGGCACTCGTTTAAGGATGGAAGTCTTGCTAAGAATACAGAAGAGTACTTTTAAATGATTTTATGACACCGTCTCGGCATCAGTTACTTTTTCGTCTTCATTTTCATTGAGTGCCGCCATCAGAGCGCGATCTACGACTTTATCGAGCACCAGGATTTGCGCTTTTTTATCGCGGAAATTTTGCTCTAATTCCTCGGTAGACACAGAGAAGGATTTCTCTTTCTGGCTAGAGGTAAATATATACAGGCTACGCATAGGGCTAACCCAGGCCAATCTCACATTATGCGTGCTGCCATCTTTTTTGGTAAATTGCAGCCAGACGCCACGCTCAAGATTGGCGACCATATCGACAAAATCATCCGGCGCGATCTCGGTCTCAACCCCTTTTTCAGCCAAGGCGCGCTTCTCGATTCTGCGCTCGGCCGCTTTTTGCGCGACTTCAACCGCCATTTCCAACTGACGTGCCGGTGTCAAATCGAGCGGCGCACGAACGATAGACGCATGGCATTCTGCTAAATCGGCAAAAAACTGCATGCGATCAGCATCTTCCCATTTGATCAAACTTAACCATTTATTCAGTCTGGAGAGCACAACCGGTAAGCGATTTACCATTTCCTGACGCTGGGCCAAAGTAATTTTAGGTTTTACGCTCCAAATCAATTCGTCCATGGTCTTGATCGCGTCGGCAATCGCGTGCGGTTTATCATCCTTGACGCTATACGCAAGCGTGAGAACTTTAACCCAGCGATTTTCAAGAAAGGTCTCAACAAACGCGGCAACTTCGCCGGTGCCAACGCGCAGCGCAACTTCGTTTGTGGCAGAAATATTCGCCTGCTTGAATTTCTCTCGCTGCAAGGCGCGGTTAATTGGCTCGGCAATTTCTGCTGCTCTCGCCGCTTCTTCTTTTTCCATGAAGGTTTCCAATTCGGAAACAACTTCATCGAATAGATCAATTTTTTGATCGAACTCTTGCTGTACGCGACTGACATTGCGTTGCATGGTTTGAAAGATAGGATCTTCGGTGCCTTTTTGCTGGTCCCACGAGGCACTATATTTGGATAACAAATCAATCAGGCGACGAGCTGGATGGTTTTCCTGGAAGAAGAAGTCTTTATCCATCAATGCCGCTTTTAATACCGGCACTTGCAGCAAGCCTATCAATTCCTTGATTTTTGGTGGAATATCCTGATTGTGAAAAACCGTATCAAATACTTTGGATAACAGTTCGACTGTGGTTTGCTCGACTCCACCGCCAGACATTTCTGGCATGAGTTCACGCATTTGCGACAAGCGTATCGCTTCTTGCGCGCCAGATGCCAACTGGCGCATCGCCATATTTTTTTGCAAATCTGCCAAATAATGAAATAACTTGGTCTCGACTACATTGTATGGGGCTTGATGCTGTCCAGCGCCACCTAAATTATTTCCCTGTGCATCAGCAAAAAATTCCCCGCCTTCTTGCTGAGTAAAATATTTTTTTAATTTTTTTGCGATTTCAGAATTCGAAAGCTCAGGCTTTCTGCCTTCTTCGGAAACACCTGCGCTACGCTTGACACGATAGGATTCTTGTAAGTCTGGCAAAATACCTCGTCCAACCAGAGTTTCATTCAGAGCGCGTAAAATAGGCGTTAGCTCAAACAAGATATCAGAGCGCAACAAAGGTAAGATCAGGTGATGCGATGCGGCATCGGTACTAAAATCACACCATGCTGCCTGCAAGGTATTTAAGAACACTTCTGGCCGGAATGGATTTTGTGCAATGCTAAGACTTTCGCGATCCAGCACTTTCCCCAAGCGCATATTTAAGGCAGCGAGCTCTTCCGAGTTGGTGAGCTCTATCACACGGCTCACGCGACCCAGCGCAAGTTTACGATCCATCTCTTCATATGAAACCAAGGTCATCGCGATATCGTCCTGAGTCGCCTTAGCGCCTACATCAGAACGTAAAGCCAGAACCTCTTTACGGAAACTCGCTTCTATTGCCGCTGAAGTCAGGTAATAAAATGCATACGCGTTACCCTTTAACAAACGACCAGCGGCAATACATAAGCTTGCCTCCTTAGAGTCATTTGACTGTTCAGCCACGGCAAACAAGGCATTCGACAAACGTGCTGAAAACGCGTCTAACTGCGACACAGTTAAGTGCGTCGCCTGCTGAATCAGCGCATGCCACACGTCACCAGTGGTAGCAGACAGTGGCGCAACAGGGCGAAGCGAATTGTCGATAGGGTTCGAGGACATGATCTTGATGCGTATTTTGTAACTTATGGTTAAATTTCAATAAAAAACAAAAAGTTTCCATCGTCCAACACTTTAATACTTTTATGCGCTCTTCAAAAAGCAAAGAAATGTAAGCATTTGTAATTTCGAAAAAATACAATTCAATTTCATCAACTTGCACTGATTTATGACTTCTTTAATGGCTGTACTATATTCCACAAATTTCCACAAGGCAATGTTTTAAGCGCAATTTAAGCCTATTATTTAAGCATATTTTTATATCATTGTACGACTATTGATTGAAAGAGTCTTAGGCAGAATCTCCCTCGATCTATCTCCACGCACTATGTCCACACACGGTAATAGGTTTGCTCTAAAATGCTGGGTTAAATTTGTTTTCTACTTGCTGCACGCTCGCCTCCTCATTTGCCACCTTTTATGTCAAAAAAATTGCCAATCAGTTCACAACCCAGCTCATTTGAAGCCGCTATGGCTGAATTATCAGAACTGGTTTCTCAAATGGAAGCGGGCGAGCTGCCTTTAGAAGCTTCGGTAAGCGCCTATCAACGAGGTTCTGAGCTAATTAAATACTGTGCGGGACAACTCGACAAAGTTGAACAACAGGTAAAAGTACTTGATGCTGGCTTACTCAAGCCATTCTTAGACGACGGCAAGGACGAGGCGCAAGCATGAACGGTCAGTTTCATGACTGGATGACATCTACGGTGGCAGAGTTTGAAGTTAAGCTGGCCAGCCTTCTGCCCAGTATCGCTACTACGCCCACGCATTTACATGAAGCGATGTGCTACGCGGCACTGGATGGCGGCAAACGAGTGCGCCCTTTGCTGGTGTTTGCCGCTGGCCGCCTGTTTGACGCGCCTTCTGAACTGCTCACCCGGGCGGCGGCCGCGCTGGAAATGATTCATGCTTACTCACTGGTTCACGATGACATGCCCTGCATGGATGATGACGCTTTGCGCCGTGGCAAGCCCACAGTCCATGTCAAATACAATGAAGCGACTGCCTTGCTGGTGGGTGATGCCCTGCAGGCGCAAGCTTTTATCGTTTTATCTGAAGGCGAGGCCAGTGCCGAACGTAAATTGCCGATGTTACAGACCTTAGCCAAAGCGGCTGGCTCGCTTGGCATGTGTGGTGGCCAGGCAATTGACCTTGCCAGTGTTGGGCAAGCCTTAAGCTTGACTGAACTGGAGCAAATGCATCGATTAAAAACTGGTGCACTGCTAAACGCATCGGTTTTATTAGGCGCAATGAGCGGTAAAACCTTAACATTAAATGAAACCACAGCCCTCACCAGTTATGCCAGCGCAATCGGTCTGGCGTTTCAAGTGGTTGACGATGTACTTGATGCGACATCAGATTCTGCTACCTTGGGCAAAACGGCAGGTAAAGATGCGGCCGCCAACAAGCCTACTTATGTTTCGCTTTTAGGTTTGGAAGCATCTAAATTACTGGCAGAAAAATTACGCAACGATGCGCACCAAGCATTGTTGCCATTTGGTGAAAAAGCACAGCATTTGCGCAATCTGGCAGATTTGATTGTGCAGCGGAAAGCGTAATATGGACTTACTCAACAACATTCACGATCCAGCCGATCTGCGTAAACTCTCACGCGCGCAACTCGTGCCTTTGGCCGATGAACTGCGCAATTTTGTGATTGATTCTGTCTCAAAAACTGGCGGGCATTTATCTTCCAATTTGGGCACGATAGAGCTGACGATTGCGCTGCATTATGTCTTCAACACGCCGGAAGACAGGCTGATCTGGGATGTTGGTCATCAAACTTATCCGCACAAAATTCTGACTGGCCGTCGCGAGCAGATGCACACGCTACGCCAGCTTGATGGCATTGCCGGCTTTCCGCGCAGGGTTGAAAGCAATTACGACACTTTTGGTGTCGGACACTCTTCGACTTCAATTTCTGCCGCACTAGGAATGGCGCTAGCGGCAAAAACCAAAGGTGAGAGCCGCCACTCGGTTGCCATCATCGGTGATGGTTCGATGACTGCCGGGATGGTGTTTGAAGCGATGAACAATGCCGGTGTGCACGACGACATCAATTTGCTGGTGGTATTAAACGACAACGACATGTCGATCTCACCGCCGGTCGGCATGCTGAATCGTCATTTGGCGCGCTTGATGTCGGGCAAGTTCTATGCGGCAGCGCGCAATGTCGGCAAATCCGTCTTGCCAGGCCCGGTGCTGGAGTTAGCCAAGCGTTTTGAAGAACATGCCAAGGGCATGATCGTTCCAGCCACCATGTTTGAAGAGTTTGGTTTTAATTACATAGGTCCGATCGATGGTCATGATCTCGATTCGCTGATCCCGACACTACAAAATATCAAAAATCTTAAAGGCCCGCAGTTCCTCCATGTGGTGACCAAAAAAGGCCAGGGCTACAAGCTGGCGGAAGCTGATCCAATTCTGTATCACGGCCCCGGCAAGTTCAATCCAGCCGAAGGTATCAAGCCTTCCACCACCCCCAGCAAGCAAACTTACACGCAAGTGTTTGGACACTGGCTATGCGATATGGCGGCACAGGATGAGCGCCTGATCGGCATCACGCCCGCCATGCGCGAAGGTTCGGGCATGGTTGAGTTCGAACAGAAATTTCCCCAGCGTTATTACGATGTCGGTATCGCAGAACAACATTCCGTCACCTTCGCTGCTGGCATGGCCTGTGAAGGTTTAAAACCCGTCGTGGCGATTTACTCGACATTCTTGCAGCGCGCTTACGACCAGTTAATTCATGACGTGGCTTTGCAAAATCTCGATGTCACTTTTGCGCTAGATCGCGCTGGCTTGGTCGGTGCCGATGGTGCTACGCATGCGGGCAATTACGATATTGCTTACTTGCGCTGCATTCCGAATATGGTCGTGATGGCCGCTTCTGATGAAAATGAATGCCGGCAAATGCTCAGCACGGGTTACCACTACCCTGGTCCCGCCGCGATCCGCTACCCACGTGGCGCAGGTGTTGGCGCCAGTGTCGAAAAAGAACTTAACAGTCTGGTCATAGGAAAAGGCGAAATCAAGCGTCAAGGGGCATCGATAGCCATACTGGCGTTTGGCTCTATGGTGCAACCGGCGCTAAAAGCGGCAGAAAAACTCGATGCTACAGTAGCGAATATGCGTTTCATTAAACCGCTCGATGTCGAACTGGTGAAGTCACTGGCGGCATCGCACGATGTGCTGGTCACGGTAGAAGAAGGCTGCACCATGGGTGGCGCCGGCTCGGCAGTGGCCGAAGCGCTGGCCGAAGCCGGTATCTGCAAACCATTGCTGATCTTAGGATTGCCCGATAAGTTTGTCGATCATGGCGATCCGGGTTTATTGCTCGCGCAATGTGGCCTCGATGCGGCCGGAATTGAAGCATCGATACGCAAACGCTTTGTCCTGGATAAGCCAAAACTCACGGTTATTCAATAATAGGACTTACGCAAAACCGCTCCAGCGTCGTTACACTCGCCTTGCCGTACTAAAGTACTGTCTTCGGCGATGCGCCTAGCTGGAACAATTTTGCACAAGTCCTAGATAAGCGTCTGGCGAATCGGCATCGCCAGTTTCCTGCGAATATTTTGATTTGGAAGCAGCCCGGAAAGTATTTTTCTGGGTTGATTAAATAATCAACGCTGACGTTCTTTTTCCCACAACACGTCACTCCCGCCAGCATAGCGATTCAGCACGCGCGACAAGACAAATAACAGGTCGGAGAGGCGATTCATATACTGGCGTGGCGCCTCATTAATTGCCTCGCTCTTGCCAACACTAACAATCACTCGTTCGGCGCGGCGACAGACTGTGCGGCAAACATTGGCGATTGCCGCGGCGCGTGAACCGCCAGGCAAAATAAAATCTTTCAGCGGCGGCAGATCGGCATTGTAATGCGCCAATAAAGCATCCAGACGCTCGACCTGCGCCTCGGTAATCATCGTATAACCGGGAATGCAAAGTTCGCCGCCCATATCAAACAGATCGTGCTGGATAGAAATTAATTCGTGCTTCATTTGCGCGGGTATGTCTTCACACAACAACACACCGATGTGCGAATTCAGTTCATCCACATCGCCCATGGCATGCACACGCAGTGCATCTTTATCAATGCGGCTACCGTCACCCAAGCCAGTTGTGCCTTTGTCGCCGGTGCGGGTAGCTATTTTAGAGAGTCGATTGCCCATAATGTCTATTCTTAAAAAAGGAAGGTGTAAAGGATACGTGAAAATCTCAGCAAACGCATCATTAGGACTTACGCAAAATCGCCCCAGCGTCGTTACACTCGCCTCGCCGTACTAAAGTACTGTCTTCGTCGGTGCGCCTAGCTGGAACAATTTTGCGAAAGTCCTAACCATAACTATGCATCATAATACGGCGCTAGAATACATCTTCTTCGAAACGGATTTCGCCATGCTCAACTCTGCCCAACCACCACTCGCCGCAAAACCTATGCCCAATGAATTATTACTGGCACTGCAGAATCTATTGGAGGACCGCTGCACGGTATCCAACGCGATGCGCCAACGGCATGGCAGCGATGAATCCAGTTACGACCCGATGCCGCCCGATGTTGTTGTGTTTGCGCAAAACACCGATGAAGTGGCGCTGATCGTGGGACTCTGCCATCACTATGCCGTGCCGGTTATTCCTTACGGTGCAGGCTCGTCGCTGGAGGGGCATTTACTCGCATTAGAGGGCGGCGTCAGTCTCGATCTCTCGCAGATGAATCAAGTGGTGGCGGTGCATCAGCAAGACCTTACCGCGACGGTACAGGCTGGCGTCACGCGCAAGCAGCTCAATCTTGAAATCAAGGATAGCGGACTATTCTTTGCTATCGACCCGGGT
>JAZJYB010000037.1:0-23351 GCA_040390685.1 Pseudomonadota bacterium
TGTCGTGCTCGCGGATGGCATGGGGGGATACAACGCGGGCGAGGTCGCAAGCACCATTACCATCGATGTCATCGCCAAGGCCTTGAAGTCCAGGCTGCATTCCCAATGGGCCCAGGTATTTCCGACATCGACGAATACCGTCAGGCGCTGGCTCAGTGACGCCGTCCAGGAGGCCAATAACAGCGTGATAGACGCAGCCCAGCTTAATTCAGAATACGCTGGCATGGGTACAACGGTAGTCGTGGCGTATTTCCACCAGGACGTGCTCCTGGTGGCGCACGTGGGAGATTCGCGCGCCTATCGCTACCGCGCAGATTACCTGACCCAGATCACGCATGACCACTCTGTGCTGCAGGCACAGATCGATGCCGGCCTGATCAGCGAAGAGCATGCGCAATTTTCGCCGATCAAGAACTTGATTACGCGTGCGGTTGGCGTACAGCATGAGATGGAGATCGATATCCTGGAGCACCCGCTGCAAGAGGGTGATATTTACTTGTTATGCTCGGATGGATTGACCGACATGCTCAATCATGATGAAATTCATGCAATCATGACCGAGTATTCAGGTAATCTCGAACAATGTTGCCAGGCCCTCGTCGGAGGCGCCAATGCCAACGGCGGTCGCGATAATATTTCCGTCGTTTTGTGCAGGCTGAAAGAGTTACGTCAGCGCTCGCTGATCGGCCATATTTTTGCCAACTAAGTTTTTGCTCACCCAGAAAGCGTTTGTAAGAGAATAATGGTCAAAATCATTGTTACCTATGATGGCCTGATCCAGCAGGAGCTGAGCCTCGTCAAGCCGCGCATCACGATAGGCAGGCGGCCTTCCAACGACCTGGTCATTGACCACCTGACAGTCAGCGGCCAGCACGCGGCGATAGACACTTCATTGCAGGGTTCCTTTATCCTCGATCTGGGCAGCACCAACGGCACCATGATCAATGGGCAGCCGATCAAGAAGCATATGCTGCAAAATAGCGATGTGATCGATATCGGTAAATACAAGCTGCATGTCACGCTTGAGCCCGAGCAGGTAGCCAGCCCAGCGCCAGTATTACCCAAGCCAAACCTGGCTCAGGCAAGCGGCAGCACGCTTCCCATTGCCAAAATCAAGGTGTTGACAGGAGCGAATTCAGGCCGGGAACTGGTGCTGAACAAGCCGGTGACCACGCTTGGCAGCCCCGGAGTGCTGGTTGCTGCGATCACCCGGCAACAGCAGGCATACTACATCGCGCATGTGGAAGGCAGCACCTTCCCCAGGGTCAATGAGCAGTTCATCGATACCCAGCCTGTGCCGCTGAAGGATGGGGATGTGATTGATTTTTCGGGGACGCGGATGGAATTTTGTTTGATCACGTAATTTCGAAGTATTTGTTAGTAGCCATATATATTTTTATTCAAAATTCGTTGTACTTTAGCTTCAACAGAAAGATGCTCCTGACTTCAACGTCCTCTTTTCGATATCAATGAGATATCTTCATCCCCCGCGTGTTTCGGTTGCACTCTGTACATATAACGGTGCCGCATTTCTTGAGGAACAGCTTGCGAGCCTATCGGTGCAAACTCTGTTGCCGTTTGAGGTAATCATTTGTGATGATCTTTCCACAGACAATACGTCCAGTATCGTCGAAAATTTCGCAAAGCAATCGCAGTTCCCGGTTCATTTCTTTCGTAATCAATGGCGCCTTGGCTCGACCTTAAATTTCGATCGAGCCATTGGCCTGTGCAGTGGAGACATCATTGCGCTTGCTGATCAAGATGATGTCTGGCGAACTGATAAATTAGAGCGGTTAGGACATGCCTTGGCCGCCCAGGGCGTCATAGCCGTTTTTAGCGATGCAGAAGTAACGGACGATGAGCTCATTCCATTGGGTTATACAATGTGGCAGCGCTTGGCTTTTAGCGGAAAGGAACAGGCTCGTGTAGCGAGCGGCCATGCTTTGGATATCCTGTTGAAGCGCTATGTCGTCATGGGAGCTACGCTGGTTTTTGATGCAGATTTGCGGCGATTAATCCTCCCAATTCCGCCTGGCTGGCATCACGATGCCTGGATTGCATTGGTCGCTTCGGTGGCCGGTGATCTCGTCCTGGACGATGAAGCATTGGTGAAATATCGGCAGCACAGTACAAATCAAATTGGGGGAAGGAAGCTGCCTTTCTTTTCGCAATTTCGTAGTGCGCTTAAGGTGGATCGCAATGCTTACTTGGCTGAAGAAATTAAGCGCTGGTCGGAGTTGCACGAGCGCTTGTTTGATCTATCCGAAATGCGAATGTCCGGTATACAGGCCAAGCTGATACATCTGAAAAAGCGAGCTAGTTTTCCTCAGTCGCGTTGGGTGCGCTTTTTTAGTGTGCTGAGAGAAATTCAATCGGGAGGCTATTCCCGATACGCTCGTAATTGGGGAAGCATAGCCTTGGACTTGCTGATCAAATGAGAGCGGAGGCCTGGCACTCCGGCCTTGCTTACTCGAGGCGACTCACGTCATCGAATGAACTCCAAGTACTTCGACAACTTACCAAAAACTTTGGGCGGGAACGTGCAGAAGTTTGATCATGTAAGGGTAATTTTATTCGTAAAACCCAATGATTCCGCCGGGAATGCCGGCAACGATGGCATTAGGTGGCACATCTTTTGTAACGACAGTATTTGCCGCAATCACAGCACCTTCGTCAATTGAAACACCGGCAGTTACAACGACACCGTCTCCAATCCATACCCTCTTGCCAATCTTGATGGGGCCCTTTGAAAATAGTGGTCGCTTGGCTGGGGGGATTCCAGACGAGCCTCGGGGAGCATTGACCTGATAGTTGCCATGATTATGGTCCCCTATATACACCCTACTTCCTATCAGGACATCATCCGCGATACTAATATGGTTAATCGCGGAAATATGAACATCATTGCTGAGTTGCACATTTTTTCCGATCTCGATTTTGGGCGTGTAATGAACGCCGTTGTACTGAATGATTGCCTCCAACCACAAATTCTTGCCTGAGCTAAATTTGCTATCGATGCGAATATGGGATAGTCCGCGGATATAAGACGAAGCGCCGATAGAGCCCAGGCCCGCTACAAAAATTCTGCCCTAGATGAGGGCGCGAATTTTATTAGTGACGAGGTGCATGATTTCAAAAGAAAATAACAGGTAACCATTATGTTTTATATATCTCAGGTACTTGGAAATTTTTGCCATTGATTTCAATCACAATTGTTAGGACCTGCAATAATTTTAAAGAAATTTATAACCCAGAGTTCGGTTAATGGTGTTGAATGCTCTTACACAAAAGAAGGCGATTCTTCTGCATAGACTGGAGTCGGACAGCATCGGTTTCAAAAATAATTTGAACAATAGCTTATCTTGAAAACAGTTATTGGCGGCCGCGACCAGATCTTCATCTAAAAATCGATTCTTATTTTCACTGCTTCCAAATTGACTCATTAGCTGCCGAGGCAACAAACGTGTGATTACTGCATTTGCGATGATTCGCTCAGCTCCCGGAATGGCGTGCTGCAAATATTTTTTTGTTATCCGGGTAAAATTGACACCGAACACTTCAATGAGCTTATAGCCACTGGTGTTCTCACCTAAAGCACCAAACAACGGTGTACGAACGTAGTAATGGTTATTTCTGACTTTTAGTGCGCTATATGTCCATGCCAATTGAGCTAAATTGGTATTAAGATCGGTTTTAGCGTCGAAATCAGGGTAATTGGCCAAAATAGCTTGTCGGTTCACGACGTTCGCAGAAATGAAGGTTAGAAAAATATTCGCTGACCTAAAGAGCGCCTTGGAGTCCAGGAGCGCTGCCTTCGCATTCTTGGGCATTTTTCGTTCGCATACGGTGCCTTGCTGTCCATGAGAGTATCCATGATTGGCTAAGTGCAGTATGCCAAAATTTCTAGTTCGGCAAAGCTCAAGAACATAAAGAACAGTGCCTATGTACATTATCTCGTCATCACCAATTACCCACATATATTTTCCGGATACCAGGTCGAAGCCGGACGCAATATTTCCGTCCCCACCAATATTGATTGCATTAATCAGGTAGATAATTGGAAAGCCACGTTTCATAAGACGAGCGACAATTTCTTGCGTGTTATCTGTAGAGGCATTGTTTGATACTACAACTTCGAGATCTTCAGGCCATTGCTCAAGATCGCGTACAATCGATTCCAGCAGATAACTTAAGAGTCGCGCACGGTTATACGTGGGAATAAAAATCGATAAGGTGATTTTAGCCAATATGTGACTCCTTGCTGATATCGTGCCATGCCAGTCTTTTTTGATGAAAAATCCAGCTACCCCATCCTAAGCCGACGAACAATGAAAAAATGAAATAGCCGGCCATCATTCCCACGGCGCCGAACAGTTTGCCGAACAGTAAAGTGGCGCCGGCAACCAACACGCCCATAATCACAGACAGCAACATAAAAGGTTCAGCCTTATGGGACCGCAAATAAGCGGCCTCGGCAAAAATAATATGATTCACGATTACAGTGAGCAGTAGCAAAAGAAACGGTAGCATTGGCAAAATACGCTCATTTAGCGGATTTCCCGCAGATGCTAAATAAATTTTTATGAGAAGCATGCAGCTCACACCCAGTATGACTACGGCCGTCGATTGCTTCAATACTCGAAAAAATAGGGCATCCAACTCTCGATAACGTTTCAAAGCAATCAGATTTCCAAACAGAGGGGTCTTTGTATTGACCCACGCTATTGCAACAGAAGAAATCGCACTCACGATGCTTAAACTCATTCCTAGTTGCCCTGCCGCGATTGGTCCGCGATAGGCAAATAGGACAGGAGCAAATAGCTGGAATATAAAATATCCACTGAGCCAGCTAAGCGCAATCTTCCATTGAAACGGCCAAATTTCGGATTGCCAACTAATGCGACTTTCCGGTAAATGTGCTGAGAATAGGGCTTTAAAAAATACACGATATTCATACCACAGCCAGGCAAGGCCAACGGCGACCATGACCGTATTCATCGCCGGCATCGCTAGCAATCCACCGCCGGCGGTAAGAGCAATCCAGCAGGTAAGACTACCGGCAACACCTTGAACCATTCGCATTCTGGCCACTTCTGCCACATGTCCGCAACCCTCCAGTATGGCAATAATTGGAATAATGAATATATTTAAAGCCGCTGACATCACAAGCCAGGTCCATGCGAATTGCCAGGACACATTCACTTGATGGCTGTTCATTGAGAAAAAAATCCAGCCAGTAGGCAATACTCCCAAAATGATCAAGAGCGAAATTGTGCCATACCATTTCGCGACTAGGACAAGCAGGGAACGCAGGCGGCTCCTGGCTTTTTCGTCGCCCTCCAGCGAGCCTTCCGGAGTCCATGCCAGATGAGCCATTTCATGGCTGGCGAATTGCAACACGACATAACTCATTCCAAGTTCAAACACTATTTGTAAGCCAAGTAGGCTTGTAAATGTGTAATAAAATCCTTGCTCAGCCGTCGAAAGATATTTGGTAATGAATCCTATGGTGATCAACCCGGCCAGCATGCTCCAACCCCGGCCAAACAAGGTGTACAGGATGGCGCGATCAATTCCCAAGGCAGAAAAGAATGTTTTCATTTTCAAGCGGAGCCGACTGTCGTCCCATTTAAAATTATTTGCATTTCTTTTATAAGACCTTCCAAAGACGTATAAATAGGTTTATATCCATATTCGGCCGCATGGGTATTTAACGAGTAGTAATAGGGCTTGTTACCTGTTGCATTCACACTGGCGCTTGCTTGGGCAATTTCATACTGCAGTCCAAATTGCGCCTGCATGGCCGTGAGTAAATTGGGTTTATCTATCGGAGCTCGGCTATAACAGTCAACAACGGTATTTGCTGCCGGCATTGACAGGAGTGTGCTGATCAATTGATGAAAATCGACGGGATGCAGATAGTCACGTACGATGTAGTCGGGTGATGTCTTAAGAATAGTATTACTTTGAATTGCGCGAACGATATCAGTGATCAAGAACCGCGTAGAAATATCTTGTGTGCTGCTGAAATAGTTAAACACCCGTATGTCAATAATAGGCAGATGCGGTAGTGAGCGATGTCGGCATTCAGCATACAATTTTGCAACGGTGTACCAGTCCTGAGGCTGCAGGTTATTGATTGCCACTTCAGCCTTGGAGTTTTCGATAGCTGGCTCATCAAAACGAGAGCCGTATGCGGCGCCGCTACTGAGAAACAAGTAGCGGCAATTGGGGTGCTGCCGCACATAGGTCAATGCGATGTTGTCGAATTCCGAAGTAACATCAAAAATCGCCGCGCCCATCTCCACGGTCTGGATTGGATTACCTATGCCAACGAAATTGATGACGGCATCGAAACACTCATCGGTACTGAAGTTTGTGAAATTGGCGACATCGTACCTATTCGATAGGCCGATGCCTGCCAGCCAATGCGTCACCGCTTCCGGGCGTCTCGCATAAAGAAAAATTTCGTGGATGCTATGTTCGGAAAATGACCGCACCAAGTCTTTGGCGATCTGGCTGGTGGCGCCGAATATGGCTATACGCACAACATTCCTTTAAGTTGCATTTCTGTTCAGTGAGTCAAGCTGCCGAGCCAACTTGCACAGTTCAGTAATGTCACGTTCCGCGTCACAGGTCTGCCAGTGGCCATTGTGTGCGAAGGATGTCAGTTGTCCCGCAGCAGCCAGGCGCTCCAACGGTTGGTTTTCCAGGGAGAGTAATTTAGCAAGTCCGTAGGCCTCTGCCCATAACGATTTGGTAAAGATATAGTAACCACCATTGATGTTTGCCGTCTCAATGACAGGTCGAGATGCGAAGGCGCGTACGGCTGCCTCACCAGTGCGTATGCCGAGAATACGGAAGCGCACCGGAAGTTTGGTCGCTATGAGTGTCGCGACCAATCCTTGGCTTTTATGGAAACGCATTTCGTCGCTCAGGTCGACGTCGCTCAATGTGTCGGAGTAGGTTACCGCAAACTGCTCGGCTTGTTCCAGCCATGGTTTGCAGGCAAGCAGGCGTTCTGCGGTGGTGGCTTCTTTTAGCGTAGGCACTACGCGTACGCGGCACGCCGTCTTTGCTATTTTGACGTCGTAGCAACCCGGGCTACCTACGTGGCGTGTGGCGCCGGCAACTTCCAATGCAATAATGAATTGCTCACTCTGGAATCCGGTGGCCAAGACAAAGTCTGTTGCACCGTGCAGGGCGTAATGGCGTATCACCCACCAAAATAAAGGCTTATCTTCTATTTGAATCAGGCCTTTGTTGACGCGGTGATTTTGCCGTTCATCCAGCATGACACCTTTACCGCCGCACAGAATTACTACTGGAACCTGGTCAAATTCATTGATTGCGTTGTTCATTGTTAGCCCCAAAGTCCATTTTTTCGCGCAAGGCTGTTGATATGGCGGACGGTGTTTCGCGAGCCAACGCAATAATCTAGCGTCAGCGTATTGGGTGCGTAATGCAAGATGATCTCACACCCTGCAGCGCCAGCGATTGCCAAGGCACCTGCCACATCCCACAATTTTGCCTGGAAACCGTAAGCGGCCTGAAGTTTTCCTGCCGCGGCCCAACAAATATTGAGCGCGGCACTACCGGTTCGCAGGCAGCCACGCGTACTTTCGTTCACGTGCTGAAATAGGGCATATTGCGACTCCGGTGCTTTGGCGCTAAAACTGACAGCGACAAGAGCATCGGCTTCCATCATGTGAACATGGGTAAAAGGCCGTCCATTCATCAAAGCACGTTCGGTATTCAGGGTAAAATAAAGTTCATTCAATGCCGGGGCGCAAACTACGCCGAGTTTGAACTCGCCATGTTCTACTAGTCCGGCCGTGATCGCATATTGAGGCAGTCCGTGAGAGAAATTGACTGTACCGTCAATCGGATCGACTACCCAGAACACTTCAGGCGTATTTTGGGATGCGTTGTATTTTTCTTCCGAGAGCACCGGCAGACCAGTAGAACTTAATTTTCTTTCCAGTAATTCACTAATGTCGATGTCGGTCTGCGTTACGATGTCTCGTAGACTGCCTTTGCTGTTCACTAGCACTGAACCATTGCTCACATCAGCGATCTTGGCGCCAGCAAGGACAGCGTCGAGCGCGATCTTGATTAGAGCGTGGTAATCAAAAGTAGTCACATTGCATCCTTTGTGATTTCACGCAATTCAGTTGTGATCGAGCCTATCTTTTCGCGTAACATCAAATCTAGCGGCTCCCCTGGCCGCAACCCCAGCACATAGCGATTGAAGCTTGCGGTATCCATAGCTTCCTTCATCAATCCAATATGGTGATCTGGATCGTTGACATCTTCAAACAGTACAGCGCCGACAATGCCTTTCAATAAATGCTGTGGTAGTACGCCCAGCGTCAGGCACATCTGGGCAGCGCCAATTAAGCGGCCGTGGAGTTCAAGTTTCCTAAGTGGTTCCCTGGCTACCCGTGCTACTGGATCAAAGAGAAGCTTGCACCGGAAGCGCGCGAGTTCCTTCTTCGCATACCACTCTAGGAAATCGTGAGGGATATCCCATTGCAACTTTAGCGCTTGCAACATCTCTGTCATTGCCCCTTCTACCAATCGTGCGGCTTGCGGATGCATCATCGCCTCATGGACATATGTCGCGCCCATCAACGCACCTAGGTAGGCGGCGATGCAATGCGGTGTATTGTGCAGATAAAGTTTCGGTGTCCACTGTATGCGTAACAGATCTTCGCGTGGAATTAGAACCATTTCGCCATGCAGGCCTTTTGGGCCGGCTTCAATATACAAGATGCCGTTTTCTGAAGTGATGGCCAGCGGGTCTTGTGCTAATAAGTCATGCGGAGCGGTATTTGAAGTAATAACATCGGGAACTGCGAAATAGACGGAATTGTGTCCGACGACCTGCTTAGCAATGGCTACAGTTTCCGGTTCATTTTCGCACATTATTAATGGAATGTCGGAACCAAGGAATGCTTGTGCAGCCTTGCCCACATTGCGTGGTCCGACAGAAAAAAAGCAGGCGACGGCGTCGTTGTATTCTTCCAGTTTGAAGGTGGCGGGAGTAAAAGCTGCGCTGACTTTTACCTGCATTTCCTCATATTGGTCGCCGTTGACGCGATAAGTGGTGTAGCAGCCGTGTGTATTAAGATGATCGACAATACTTTGATTGCTATCGATGAATATATATTCATGTTTCGAGGCGCTTAAAGTCCATGGCAGGTAGCCCCTGCCGATGGCGCCAGCACCCATGAATAATATTTTTGTTTTCATATCATTACTCTATTGGCGTGATGTACATGTTGGAGCGAAATTCTGCCCGATCCAGAAGCGGCATCAGATCTTCCAGGGGGCGTGAGGCCATAGTGCCGTCAGGTTTGATAAAAGATCCCAGTTTCGGCATTAAATGTTTCCCTGGGTCAACTAAAATTTCAATAATCTCCGGTTGCTGATTGGCCAGTGTCGCAGCTATTTCTCCACGAACAGCGTCATTGTTAACGATTACGCGATGACGCATCCCATAGGCATCGGCAATTTTTTTTAGCGAGGGTAAAGAAACACCGCTCTTTATAGTAGAGCCGACATATCGATTTTGGAAATAATTCTCTTGCGTTACACGTATCGCATGATAACCATCATTGTTGATTACGAAGATCTTGATTGGCAATTGGTGATGGACCATGGTTTGCAGTTCTTGAATGTTGAGCTGAAAACCTCCATCACCAACAAGGGTAATGGCCATCTTGTTGTTTAATGCCACGCTAGCGCCGATTGCAGATGGCATGCCAAAACCCATTGCTGCCATTCCTTTAGCGTGAAATACTCGTTGGCGCGCTTTCGGCTTGAATGCCTGTCCTGAGACCGTGAAGGCGGTACCTGAAGAACCGAGTGGGACCAAGGCATCTTCCGGCAAGAGTTCACTCAATATATCAATAAAAAAATAAGGATCAACAAGATTGGAGCCTCCTGCTTGTGTCAGACTTGGGGCGACAGGATAGTCCTGTTTAATACGTTTGCAGTAGCCATGCCAGTCTTCTGGAGCAGCAATGGCCCGTTGATCACTTGCCTCCAATTCAAGCAACAAGGCGCAAATTAGTGCTTTTGCGTCACAGCGAGAGAAGCGGTCAACCTTGAGAAACGGCTTTTTGGCCTCTCCTTCGTCCAGATCAACCATGTCGACAAAAGCCTCGCGTGCAAAAGCCTCGACATTGTATCCGGTATGTTGAACACCCAAGCGCGCACCGATGGTAAGTATGTAATCGGCATTTTGTATGATGAAATTCGCGTATCTGGGGCCATACGCATTGGCTCGGCCGTAATAATTTGGATGGGCCTCAGGCACGAGATCTATGGCATTCCATGTGGTTTGCACAGGGATTTGCAAAATTTCCAATAGGCGGAGTGCTTGTTCCTTTGCTCCCGCCAACCATACCCCATGCCCCAGTACAATCAACGGTCTTTTGGCGGAGCGAATATGGGTAAGAATAGAGGCGACTAGCTTACGATCTGGTGAAGGGTTGAGATCCATCAAACCTTCGGTGGCTGGATCGAAACCTCGCAGAGTACCTGGATCAATATATGCCGCTTGCACATCAAGTGGAAGGTCTAGCCAGACAGGTCCAGGGCGTCCAGCGCGCGCCAAAAAACAGGCTTTTTCCAGCTCGTAGCGTATATCGCATGCACGTTCAACAAAGCGAGCATACTTGGTGGTTGGAGTGACAACGTCGACAATATTGAATTCCTGAAAGCCTCGCTGCCGGAGACCAAACGGGCGTTGGGAAAATAATGTTGAAACTTGGCCAGAAATAAACAGCATTGGAACGCTATCTGTATAGGCGCCCGCCACACCGGTAAGCGTGTTGGTTGCACCAGGCCCGGATGTCGCGAAGCAAACCCCAGTACTGTTCAAGGTGCGTCCATATGCATAAGCCGCGATCGATGCGGCTTGTTCGTGATGCAAAGGAAAGGGCGTAAGCTCACTGCTACCCAGGCTGTCCAGTAAATGCATCATACCGCCGCCGGACAACAGAAAAACGTGGTTGGAGCCAGTCAATTCTTTGATCCGCGAGCAAATGTAATCAGAGACTTTAATCAGATTGTTTTTTTCTTTGTTCATGTGAATTGCCAAATTTTTGCGGGTGGCCGTATGATCGCATCACGGATGTCAGATACGGTATAGTTCGCCTGTAGCTGTTACATAACTGCACCTAGTTGCCACGGTACAAATTCATTTTGGCCATAACCATGCAGCTCGCTTTTGGATTTTTTACCCGAAGCAGTTTCCAGTATTGCGCGAAAAATTTGTTCGCCCATTTCTTCAATCGATTTAGTGCCATCGATTATTTCGCCGCAATTGATATCAATATCGTCTTCCTGGCGACGCCATAGCTCGCTGTTTGTCGCTAACTTTAGCGAAGGCGCGGGCGCACAGCCATATGCCGATCCACGACCAGTGGTAAAGCAAATCAGATTGGCCCCACCTGCTACCTGGCCAGTCGCACTTACGGGGTCGTAACCTGGGGTATCCATAAACACTAAGCCATGTTCTGTCACTGCCTGTGCATATTCATAAACTGCGTTCAGGTTGGAAGAGCCCCCCTTCGCTACTGCGCCAAGCGATTTTTCCAGGATGGTGGTTAACCCACCTGCTTTATTGCCGGGAGCGGGATTATTATTCATTTCCCCATCGTTAATGCGTACATATTGCTCCCACCAATGGATACGTTCTATCAGCCTTTGTCCAACTATTCGGTTGACGGCCCTTCGCGTTAGCAAATGTTCCGCGCCGTAAATTTCTGGCGTTTCGCTGAGAATTGCCGTTCCTCCATATGCGACCAACAAGTCAACTGCATGGCCCAGGGCAGGATTTGCGCTGATACCTGAATAGCCATCAGAGCCTCCGCATTGTAGGCCTACTACTATATTTTCGATGCTGCAAGGCTCTCGCCTTACCGCATTGGCTTGAGGCAAGAAACTATTGATAAGATCTATTCCATGCATCACTGCCTTACGGGTCCCTCCAACGTTTTGAATGTTGTATGTTTTAAAGTTTTCACCTTCCCTCAGGCCGGCGCTACTCAGTAATGTGGCGATTTGGTTGGCTTCACAACCCAACCCAATTACCAAGAGCGCGGCGAAATTAGGATGTAACGCATAGCCAGACAAAGTGCGCTGCAAAATCTGCATGCCTTGGCCATTCTCAGCCATGCCGCACCCAGTGCTGTGAGTGAGGGCTACAACCCCGTCAATATTCGGGAACCCGTTTAAGATAGTGCCTGAATCCCCTGATTCATAATGATTGGCGATGGCACGCGCAACCGTACTTGAGCAATTCACGGTGGAAATGATACCGATGTAGTTCCGCGTTGCGACCTGGCCGCCGGCTCGCTTAATACCCATAAATTCTGAACGTAGATGAGGTTGCGCAGGCTTTACATCCGCACCGAAATCATAATCCCGATCAAATTCCTTCATCACCAAGTTCTGTGTATGAACATGCTCACCGGCTTGAATAGCTCTCGCGGCGAAGCCGATAATCTGGTTGTAGCGCCGTATCGGTTCGCCTGCCGCAATGGCTCGACATGCAACCTTGTGTCCGGCTGGAATCAGTCCTTTTATCTTGAGCCCATCAGTGGTCATTCCGGGCATCATTTGCATGGGGCAAATCGCTACGTCATCATTTTTATGCAGAAGAATTGGACCTTGGCTAAATTTCTTGTTGGTCATATATTTTTCCAAGCGATCAAAAATTCAAGCCAAGGTACGCTTCTATCTTATGCGCTGCGAATTCCAGCATCTCATCTGTCAATGATGGCTGAACACCGATCCAGAACGTATTATTCATAAGGTAATCAGTGTTCTTCAATTCGCCGCTGACGCGATAGTGCGTTTCGCGCATATACGGCTGACGCGTAAGATTGCCGGCAAATAGCAAGCGAGTGCCAACCTTGTTCTGGTCCAGGTAGGTCAGTAAATCCAGCCGGGTTACAGGGCAATTTTCCTTTAGGGTGATGGGAAAACCAAACCATGATGGATCCGAGTGCTCTGTCGGTTCCGGAAGGTTGATAAATTCCTGACAGTTTTGCAGCCGCTCTCTGAGGAAGGCAAAGTTGTTTTTGCGTGCCTGAATGAATTTTTCCGCTTTTTCCAGTTGTGCTACGCCACAAGCTGCTTGCATGTCTGTGATTTTGAGGTTGTATCCTAAATGACTATAAGTGTATTTGTGATCGTAGCCTTCGGGCAGATCTCCCAGTTTCCAACAAAAACGCTTGCCACAAGTATTGTCTTGACCCGGTGGGCAATAGCAATCACGACCCCAGTCGCGGAAACTTTCTGCGATAGTGATGAGCTCTTCGTGATTGCTAAATACCGCGCCGCCTTCTCCCATCGTAATATGGTGAGCAGGGTAAAAACTGAGCGTTGCGATGTCGCCAAAAGTGCCTACCATTTGGCCGCGATAAGTACTGCCCAAAGCATCGCAGCAGTCTTCGATCAGCCATAAATTATATTTTTTGCACAATGCAGTAACTACGTCCAGATTGAATGGGTTTCCCAACGAATGGGCCAGCATGACGGCCTTAGTTTTTGGACTAATCGCTGCTTCGATCTTGTCGGCGTCAATATTGTGAGTGTGGAGGTCGACATCAACGAATACGGGAACCGCTCCGTATTGAATGATGGGATTGACGGTGGTTGGAAACCCCGCAGCCACCCCAATGACTTCGTCTCCCTTTTTAATTGCCCTGCCACCTAGCTTCGGTGATGTCAGTGTATTGAATGCCACCAAATTTGCCGAAGACCCTGAATTGACGGTAATCAGGTGTTTCACCCCTATGAATGCGGCAAGATTCGTTTCGAATTTTTTGTTAAAGCGACCACTAGTGAGCCAGGCATCAAGCGAGGCCTCAACCATATTTTTTAACTCGCTAGCGTCCAGCAGCTTCCCCGAAGGAGGGATCGCAGTCGCACCGGGAAGAAAAGGTGCAGGCTTCAATGCAAGGGCAGCATATTGCTCAACCAGAGCTGAAATCTGGTCTCGCAGTGCCTGTTTTTTGTCGCTTTGCGTCATGTTGAAATCCGATTGATTCAATTGCAATTAGAGGCCATGACTGTCGCTTGATAGTCCATGATCTGCGTTTGAGTCAGCATGCGCAGATCTGCTCCCCTTTGTTTTTCCCGTGCCCATTCGACGATCAGGTCAAGTGCTTGATCGAGCCGCAAAACGGGCCTCCAGCCAAGCAGGTTGTTGGCTTTACTGATGTCCAGTTTGAGATAGGATGCTTCATGCGGGTGGCTGCGAGAGTCGATTTTCCAGCTGGTTCCATCAGCCCACTTCTGGGCAAGTTGCTGGGCTATCCACTCCACTGGCTGAACATCATCACTATACGGTCCAAAATTCCAAGCTTCGGCGAAAATATTGCCTTGCATATAGAGTTTTTCTACCAACGTTAAATATCCTCGTAGCGGCTCCAATACATGTTGCCAAGGACGGGTTGCGTGCGGGTTGCGTATCTCTACTGTCTGTTTGTTTTCAAAAGCTGCAACGATGTCCGGCACCAATCGATCTTTCGCCCAGTCACCGCCGCCAATGACATTGCCGGCTCTTGCAGACGCAAGGGCTACCTGGTGATGGTCATATTGTGCCGGATTGAAAAAAGAATCCCGATAAGCCGCGGTGATTAGTTCTGAGCAAGCTTTACTACTGCTATAGGGATCGAAGCCACCCATCGCTTCGTCTTCACGATAGCCTTCCTTTTTTCCCGTATTTTCGTAGCATTTATCACTAGTGACGTTAAGCACCGCGCGAATAGATTTGGTTTTGCGAACAGCCTCTAGCAGATGGACTGTACCCATCATGTTGGTAGAGTAAGTTCCGACCGGGTCGACATAGGATAGGCGTACAAGCGGCTGCGCTGCCATATGTATTACTATTTCTGGGGCGGCATGTTGCATGGCAAGTGCAAGAGCAGTACCGTCTCTCACGTCGCCGATGATGGAGGTCATGCCATTTTCTACTTGGGCAAGATCAAAGAGGCTTGGATAGGTTGGCGGCGATAGTGCGTAACCTGTTACTTTTGCACCGAGTTGCTGTAGCCAAAGGCTCAGCCAACTTCCTTTAAAGCCCGTGTGGCCTGTCAGGAATATCCGTTTTCCATGCCAGAATGAAGGATTCACGACCACACCTTCCAAGGCGCTTTTCCGGAGTTCCACAATTCTTCCAGGTAGGTTCGATCTCGCAACGTGTCCATCGGTTGCCAGAAGCCCGAATGCAGGTATGCGGAAAGCTGCCCGTCTCTCGCTAGCGCTTCCAGGGGGCCGCGCTCCCAGATTGTTGCGTCATCTTCAATCAGGTCGATTACTTTCGGCGATAGCACGAAAAAACCTGCATTGATCCATGCGCCGTCGCCATGCGGTTTTTCTTCAAAATGGGTGACCCGATTTCCGTCCAAATTCAAAACGCCGAATCTGGCTGGCGGTTTAGTGCCGGTCAAGGAGGCGAGCCTGCCCTGGCTTTTATGAAAATCGATCAACTCGGTGATATCGACGTCGGCCACGCCATCACCGTAAGTAAAGCAAAAATCTTCTTCATCCAGATATTGACTCACACGTTTCAGACGTCCGCCGGTCATGGAATTTTCCCCTGTATCAACCAGGGTCACGCGCCAAGGCTCGGCGCTATTCTGATGCACTTCCATTTTGTTGTTGAGCAAATCGAAGCTAACATCCGACATGTGCAAAAAATAGTTAGCGAAATATTCTTTGATCAAGTAGCCTTTATAGCCGCAGCAAATGATGAAATCATTGATTCCGTGCCTGGAGTAAGTCTTCATGATATGCCACAGGATAGGCTTTCCGCCTATTTCGACCATTGGTTTTGGTTTGACAATAGTCTCTTCACTGAGTCGAGTTCCCAATCCACCGGCAAGGATGACTGCTTTCATTATTCGCTTTCCCAAGTGCAAGCGTTTTGCTTGTATTCTCTATTCATTTTAACAGGACCATATCAGGTTCTAGGTCTTGTCTTTATCTTATTGCTCAGGATTATGCCAGGCCATATCGGAATATCATCGATTTGAATATTCAGCGTATTCGGGGCATTCCATGTTTCCAGAGTAAAGTGATTTTGTGAGGGAAACCTTGAAAGGCCCGAAAAAAGCTACTTATCCCAACTTGCCGTTTCGCCTGTATCACTGCTCGCGCTGACCGCAAACGGGTAATATTTTTCCATTGGGCAATTATGCAACTCCAATATATCTCTGAGAAAATCGTCCATCGAAGTTTGATGCATGCGATCACCATGCCTTCAATCAATAATAGTGTTAGATGAATAGGGAGCAGCAGTTGCATCGCAGGAGACGGGTAAGTCAAAATCATTGTGAACGTCTTGTTGCGTTCTGAAATAGTGCGGCGTGATAGTTTTGTAGTCAAACGATCGTTAATTATCTTCCCGCCACCCAGGCTCTGACCTACCCAGTGCCGAAAGCCTGATGACGGCAATGCGACGACCTGGTAACCGTACACTCTTGCCAAAAGACAGAGATACAAATCTTCTGCCAGTGAACCAAACCAGTCAGGAAAGCCACCCAGTGCTTCCCATAAAGATTTAGGCAACCAAAGACAGGCTCCAATAATCATTCCAACTTCGCGTAGCGCCGGATCGTGATTTGGCACCGAATTTAGAAATAAATCTAACCGGCTACCTATATCGATCAGATTGTTCGTCGCCGCGTCGTATTGCGGCAAACCAAATATAGTGGGCTGTTGCGTTCGTTTTGCCGCTTCATATAGCGTGCTCAAAGCATCGGGAAAGAGTTCTGCGTCATTATTCAAGAGCAGAATGTACTGCCCCTTCGCTGCTGCGGCCATGCGGTTGTTGGAGATACAAAAACCGACATTGGATTCACTGACGATCAAACGTACGTGGGGATAGTGTTTTTGGATGTGGCTGACGGAGTCATCTGTAGAAGCATCATCATGCACAATGATTTCAATCGACATTCCCAAATCCTGCGCCATCACGGAGCGGATGCAATTGTCGATGACCGACATGCCGTTGTAATTGGCTATACAAACTGAGCAAATAAGTAAATCGTTGTGTTTATTCACGATTGGAATGAAGATAGATTGATCAAAACGTTTGAAAACATTGCTGGTACTCTCGTGTCAGCTTTGGGCTGCATGATTTTTCATTGTTGACGAGATGATGTCCCTTAATTTCCTGCCGAAGGATGCCCAATCAAAATCGTTAGCAAATTGTTTGCAAGCATCCTCGCTGATCCGGCTTTCGCCACGTAAATGTCGTAGTACGGTGGACGTTAGCTGTCGATAATCACCGGGTGCGACCAGGTACCCGGATATTCCACTGGAAACTGCGTCCGGTATGCCGCCCGTGGCGAACGCCACTGTCGGCAAGCCATGCGCTGCAGCTTCCACCGCCACCATTCCAAAGCCTTCCACATCTCCAGGTAAGTCGAGTACAGGAAAGAGTAATAGCTGACTGGCACGATAAGCTTGGGATAATTGAGCGTCGTCAATTCTGCCCAGCAATTTTACATGGGAGGTAAGCTTCATCTTTTCGATCGTGGCGACTAATCGCTTGCTGACGCCTTGCTTTGCTCCCAGCGCCTCACTGGCTTCGCTGCCCACGATCAGAAGCATGATGTCAGGGTATTGGCGTACTAGTTCAGGCATGCAATTTATAACAAATTCTTGTAATCCCTTGCGTTCCGTTAGCCTGCCCACCGAAAGCAATATCGGATTTTTGGCAATGCCGAAGGCATTTCGGAATGCGGCCGGATCAAGATTGTTGGCAATTTGCACACTTACTCCAGGGTGCAATATGTGGGTGCGGCCCGGATCTATTCCACGTGCTGCGGCAAGTTTTGCTGTATTGCTGCTATTGGCGATGACCGTGTTGCTGGCTCGTATGGCAGGCAAAAACATAATCTTATAGAGCAAATGAGGGGTCACTACGTCTAAACCGTGCAGGTAAGTTATCAGTGGAATGCCCAGGCGGCGAGCAACCAGCCAGCCAGCGGGCGCCGCGGCGCCACTTCCGCACAAGACTAAGTCAGGCTGAAAGGTTTTGCCAAGTTGCCACGCAGCCCGCACGCTGCCGACTACAAAGGCATGCTTGGGAGCCGTTGGGAAAGTGGCAGTTAACAGCGCTTCAGTGTTCAGGTAGTTCTCGCATCCGTCAGGGCCGGCAACGGCAAGCCGATATTCTTGGGATAGCTCCAGAAAGACATGATGGTTCAATCTTTCCATTCCACCTACTAAAGGCGGTAGATTACGGGTGACCAGCAAGATGCGTGCTTGACCAGCGTTAGCCATGGGTGGCCTCAGTCATTGCTGTCCTTGTAGTTCAGTGCAGTGATTTGTTCGGAAACCAGACCTATCAAGAATACAAAAATGGCAGAGAGAAACATCAGGGCGCTCATGTTTGTAAAGCGGTGAACCGTCAAAAACGTATACAGATAATAACCAATGCCGGTAAGGAAGAATGACAGGCTGATGGGAAGGAATAGTTTGAGCGGGGAATATAGCGTGCCTATTTTAAAGATAATCAGTAAGAAGCGGAAACCGTCTTTTATAGGGCTGATATGGCTTTTTCCCGTTCTCTTGGGCGCTTCTATGCTGACGTAAGAAACGCTATAGCCGGCCCGAAAAAAGCTCATCGTAATCGTGGTCGGATAAGAAAACCCGTTCGGCAGCAGATAAAGAAATTGCTTGAATTTTGCGGCTTTCACAGCCCGGAAGCCGGATGTCAGGTCGCGCACCTTTTGATCCACCATCCAGCTCGCCAAGCGGTTGTAAAAACCGTTTGCCGCGGCGCGATGCACCCCTGCCTGAGACTGCCTAGTGCGTGCGCCTACTGCCATATCGAAGCCTTCGGCGAGTTTTTCTAATAGACGAGGGATGTCTTCCGGCTTGTGCTGGCCGTCAGCATCCATAAAAACAAGTACGTCGCCAGTGGCGGCCCGTGCCCCGGATTTGATCGCTGCGCCGTTTCCCTTGCTGTTGGGGTGAGTGACGGTCCGTACTTGGTTGCTTTCGCAACAGGCAATTGTGCCATCTGTGGATCCATCATTTACTACAATGATTTCTACATCCGGCATTTCTTGCTTAATTCGGGGAAGCAGGCTGACTAAGGCTGCTGATTCATTTTTGGCAGGCAAAATAATTGTAATTTTGGTCATTATCAGATGAGCTTAGTGATTGGGAAATTATTTTTTTGCATGATCGGCTATTAATTCAGATTGCTTTGCTATCTCGGCATCATAGAGATGCAATTTGTCCAGACGTTGCAGTATTTGCAATTGCTCCCTTGCCTCAGCGTCGTGCCCCAGAGCCACCAGAACTCTAATCAATGAGACTCGGTAATCCAGTTCAGGCGAAGCGTCAATCGCCTTGTACATCATCTTCAACGCT
This sequence comes from Pseudomonadota bacterium, assembly GCA_040390685.1. Taxonomy (GTDB): domain Bacteria; phylum Pseudomonadota; class Gammaproteobacteria; order Burkholderiales; family Burkholderiaceae_D; genus Undibacterium. The sequence goes on from JAZJYB010000037.1 coordinate 19,414, forward strand.
TGCGGATAGTCTTTAATTACATTGATCAAATAGTGCGCCTGCACAGTCAGCACGATCGATACGTTCGACCCCGACAAGCTAGGGTTATCAAGAGCCGCTTGCAGCAATTCGCCGAGCCTGACGCTGTCTGGCTTGCAAATACCGCTCATTTGGCAACGGAATAGCCTGTCCAATTGATTGCCAGCATTATTTGGCAATAACGCGTATCTGAGCCTGCGCTTTAATTCTGCAACCCAGGCCTCCTCTACAGGTTTGTCCCGCTCGGAACTGAGGATGATGATGGCGAATAGAGATTCAGTGTAATTGGGATCAACGGCCGTTGCTTTATCGTAAAATTGGCGCGCTAGCTGATAATTGCTTTCCATGACCTGCGGGTCTGCCGTCTTCCAATTTCCATAGATTGCTCCCATGTGCCCGTTGTATCTTGCTGAATTGGGATGTGTTTCGACATCATAGATTGCCTGGTCCATTGGGTTTGCCCAATGGCCGGCTCGTGCGTATGTACAGCCGGCGTAGAGGATAATCAGCATGACACTGAATATCTTGCGTATTTTTAGTGTGTCAATGTGCTTGAGCGGATGGAGCAGATAATACTGCAAGGCCAATAGCAAGCCATACATCGGCAAGTAGTTGCGATGCTCAAAGGTGATCTCAAGTGGAAAGATCGTGGACTCCAGCACATGCCCGGCAAAAAAGAACAAGATGCCGAAACATAACAAGGGGGCCTTCTTGCGGCTGATCAGCGCAACTCCAGACAATGCTGTCAGGCCGATGATGGAGAGTAGGGTACTGACTGGCTGCAGCAAGCCATGTGAATTAGGAATGTCGTCATGGAACAGACCCATCTCACTGATATTGGGCAAGATGATCTGCTTCATATAAAACCACATAACCCGCGCTTCCGTCATTAAACGCTCAGAAAGAGTGAAATCCCTATTTTTATAGGGGTTGATGATGATTTCTGGGTGGAATAGCAGCTTGACCGATACTGCAATGGCTGGCAACGCTATTACTGCAAAAAACAAAATACCCAGCAGGCGCCGCGCGGAGGTTTGCTGTGCTTCGAATTTAAACAGGCTGAGCTCGGCAACAAACATAAACAGGGGCAGTAGTGCACCGGTTTCTTTGGACAGCGCCGCCAAGGGCGTAAATATCAGGATGCTTATCAAGACCAGGTGCAGGCCGCTCTTGCCTTCATAAAGCCTGGTTCTGCCGACAAAAAAAACAACCAGGCCCCAGATACAAAAAAAAGTGGACAGGCTGGTCATGCGCTGGACGGCAAACAATACGCCGGTGAGATTGAAAGGATGGAGCAACCATGTGGCGCAGACTGCCAAACTAGCCCATTGAATAAAATTTGAAGTTAAGCCCGGCGTAAAACGTTTGCGATAAAACTCAAGCAATAATTTTGTAAGTGCAAAGATGCCGACACCATTTGCCATGTGTATCGCTAAATTGGTGGCTTTAAAATAGAAAGGATGGAAGCCCGTAAAGTAGTAATTCAGCGCAAAGCTCGACATGCTGATCGGCCTCCCCAGAGGGCCGCTGGAACTGGAGTACGCAGCTTGTTTCAATGATGTCAGCGTTAATTCCTGGATAGCTATCCGAACGTTCTCGATGATGTTTGGAAAATCATCGAACAAAAATGGTCCTGACAAGCCTGGTTCGTAGCAAAAGTAAGCTGCGACAAAAACCAAGGAGAATAAAAGTAAAAATATTAGTCGGGGCATCCGCTGCATGTCGGCCATGTTCATGATTATATAGAGCAAGAGGATAACCGTAATCGTGCCGGTTATGTCAGACGTAGGGGTTTCTTGCAGGATACATCATCCCTAAGCCATGATGTTATTTGATGGAATGTGATGTTAGTGTTGACTATAGCTTGCCATGTAATCGATACGAAAATGTCGATGGGGCAGGCAAAAAAAGGGGGCCTAAAGCCCCCTTTTCATTTTGCTCAACTATCTGTATTAGATTTTCGGCAGGAATTTCTTGTTGGTGGCACTAGTGTCTACAGACCATTTCATGCCTGCAGCGCTGCAAGCGCCTGTGTAGGTCAGGGTTGCGCCATTCATCAGGCCCAGCTCAGGCAGGCTTGACAGGGTAATAACAATAGTGCCGGCGGCTCTGTTGCCAACAACATTGGCTACATACTTGCTGGCTGCCGCATAGGAAGCAGCAGCATTAGGGATACCAAGGCTCGTATTGTCGCCTGCGGTGCCGATTTTACCTTCGCTGCATGCGAGGCCCAGTGCAGTCAATGCCGGGCTGGCGATGCTTGGGCCTTCCATGACTTTGGCTTTGATTGTGTAATCCTGGTAAGCAGGGATAGCCACTGCCGCCAGAATACCGATAATCGCTACCACGATCATCAATTCGATCAGGGTGAAACCCTTTTGTGCTGCTTGTACTGCCTTCATGGAAAGGCCGCGTTGTGTTGTGTTCATATTGAACCCCTTAAGGTGATGAAGGTGAAACGATTTTAAAGTTTGATACTGCCCTAGCCTAGTCAGCAAATACCGTGCCCAATAGGATTTTGTTAGTTTAATATGTATTTTTAGGTTTTTTTGCCAAAAAATTGACAAAATGGAACATATTTGCGACATGTTTTTGTGTTTTTGATAATTATTTTGACAATTTAAAGCCAATGTATGACAAATTTTGTTGAGCCTCTCAAATTGAGTCTGGAAATAACATTGCATTAAATCCAGGCCGCATCTGTATTTTATTGAGGCAGATAAATGGATTTGAAGCAAAAGAATTGCACAGTTTAAGAAGTGATGCACGTATAAATATAGGCTCACAATCTTGCAATATGCCAACCATATCGATGGTAACTAGATAGATGTTTTTATCTGATATCTGTGTCGTCCACCTAGGCTGAGGCCCATTACGGCACAAGTCTTGGCAGGTCGGCATGCTTTGCGCTACAAATACCTTGGGATTAAGCCATTATCTTACTTGCTGGAATTTGACCTTAGCGTTGGCTATAACCTGCCGGCCAATCTCACACGAGGAATGTTTAGGGAGTAGGCGAAAAAGAAGGGGGCTTAAAGCCCCCTTTTCATTTTGCTCAACTATCTGTATTAGATTTTCGGCAGGAATTTCTTGTTGGTGGCACTAGTGTCTACAGACCATTTCATGCCTGCAGCGCTGCAAGCGCCTGTGTAGGTCAGGGTTGCGCCATTCATCAGGCCCAGCTCAGGCAGGCTTGACAGGGTAATAACAATAGTGCCGGCGGCTCTGTTGCCAACAACATTGGCTACATACTTGCTGGCTGCCGCATAGGAAGCAGCAGCATTAGGGATACCAAGGCTCGTATTGTCGCCTGCGGTGCCGATTTTACCTTCGCTGCATGCGAGGCCCAGTGCAGTCAATGCCGGGCTGGCGATGCTTGGGCCTTCCATGACTTTGGCTTTGATTGTGTAATCCTGGTAAGCAGGGATAGCCACTGCCGCCAGAATACCGATAATCGCTACCACGATCATCAATTCGATCAGGGTGAAACCCTTTTGTGCTGCTTGTACTGCCTTCATGGAAAGGCTGCGCTGTGTTGTGTTCATATTGAGCTCCTTTATAAAGTGAGGATAATGAAATAATTTGATACTTATTGCTGTGTGAGCCTAATGAGCAAATACCATGCCTGCATTGCGATGCTGATTTTGATGTTTTGGTAATCATTTTGTCAATAGTTCAGTAAAAATCTTAGCTTGTCAGCTATATATTTCTGCTTGTTTGCCTGCCTTTATGACTTTTTTATTTTGAGGCTGACAAATTTTGTCGGTCCTGACAAAATTTGACTGGAAAAAAAACGTGGTAACTCATGTCTTAGGGATGATTTATTTAGACGTGTGCTGATTTGTAAAATAGGCGAGCAAATCTCTTAAATAGTTCGCCCCCAAGAAATATTCCCTTGCTATCATCCTGACTTTAATCGT
>JAZJYB010000038.1:0-5424 GCA_040390685.1 Pseudomonadota bacterium
CTTGCGATCACTTCAGGGATCACATCGCCAGCACGTCGGACCGAAACAGTGTCGCCGATACGAATATCTTTCCTGAGGATTTCCTCTTCGTTATGTAGCGTTGCATTTGTTACGGTAACGCCCCCTACAGATACAGGCGCCAATCGCGCCACTGGTGTAATGGCACCGGTTCTGCCTACCTGCACGTCGATACCAAGAACCGTCGTCAATGCTTCTTGTGCCGGAAACTTATGGGCGATAGCAAAGCGCGGTGCACGCGAAACAAAACCCAATGCCTCTTGTTGCGCAAACGAATTCACTTTATACACAACACCATCAATTTCATACGCTAGTGAGGGACGTTTTGTTTGTATTGTCTGATAAAAATCGAGTAAGCCAGCAACTCCTGCAACAACTGCATTTTCTTCGCAAACAGGAATGCCGAGCGCAGCATACCAGTCGAGTAATACCCGATGCGATGGCGGTAACGTTGCGCCTTCCAAGGCACCAATACCATATGCAAAAAAACGTAAGCTGCGCTGCGCCGTTATTTTTGAATCGAGCTGACGCAAGCTGCCGGCGGCGGCATTGCGTGGATTGGCAAACTCCTTATTTCCAGCGAGGCGTTGCCGTGCATTGAGTTTCTCAAAATCCGATTTAAACATCAGAACTTCGCCGCGAACATCCAAAATGGCAGGAGGATGAGCAGAATTTAGTCGTAATGGGATGCTGCGTATCGTACGGATATTTTCAGTCACATCTTCGCCGGTAAAACCATCGCCACGAGTTGCTGCCTGCGTGAAAATACCATTGATATAGCGAAGATTAATCGCCAATCCATCGAACTTGAGATCAATGGCATATTCGATCTCACTCGCTACGCTTAATCCATCGCGGGCGCGGCGATCAAATGCGTCGATATCACTATCTTCGAAAGCATTATTTAAGGAAAGCATGGGCACGGCATGTTGTACCTGGTTAAACTCAGGTAAGGGCCTGCCACCTACGCGCAAGGTCGGAGAGTCAGGCAGTCTCAAATCCGGATGCGCCAATTCCAAGCCTTGCAATTCAGCGAACAAACGATCATATTCCGCATCAGGAACACTGGGATTATCCAAGACATAGTACGCATGTGCATGCTTGTTAATCTCTGCAGCCAGCTTTGCTATGCGAGAATTTACTGCGGACGCGGAATCGTCTTGCTGTGTTGATGCATTAAATAAATCGTCTTGCATAAAAATAACTATACTTAACTAAATAGGCGTTGTGCACGTTGGGAGCCAGCGCATATTTGCGCTTCAGCCATCGCCATATAAAAATCATTGACCTGTCCCGCAATTTCATCCAGGGCAGGTTTGGAAATCGGCTGGTTACCATCATCCACCACTGTGCCGCTCAGGCGTGCAGCCAACGAGCGAGCGCATGCAGCCATTGCGCCAAAACCATCCGATGATGGTGCAACACAAGGTACATCTAATAGCAAGGTCAATCTAGGTGTACTAGTTTCACTCATACTGACGTTGGTAGATAACGTGAATAAATTACCGCCGTCTCCATCCGGCATCACCAGGCGACCATCAGGTCTCACATCAAAACCTTGGGTTTCCAGCGCAGCGAGTAAAGTTGTAATGTCCCAAGGTGCGCCTTTGGAAAGAATATTCACACTAAGCTGCGCATCATGTTCAGAAACGAATTGATGTAATTCTCTAGCGGTGGCCATGACTTGATTCATATCTGGAATATCTGAATGGGCGTTCAAGCGATCCGCTATTTCGCGTAAATGGTTTACGAACTCTGAATATTCAAGTTCATTCAAAGGCCCGCTACGATTCACCATTTGCACGCCAGCAAATAAACTTGTATATGCGCCGCCATGTGCAATGACTGACTTATTGCCATCATGTCCAAGGGCGATAAAATGCACCGGTTTTTTACCGACATACTTTACGTCACTCACTTCAGCCAATAATTTTTCTCCGCGAATTGGTGTCTCGAATTCCAAAGTGATGATGCAATCGATGACATCATCCACCGGCAACTCTCGTTCCAAATTGACTCCGCCCGGCTCCATCGATGCTGACAAGCCAAATGAGGAAGGCGAACGGCTTTGCGCATCATTCTCTTGATCATCCATTCTTGGTTCTTGACGACCTGCGGAGCCAAAGCTGCTCTCGCTTTCGCCTATCGGATTCATCAGTACATCATCGTGTCCACCAGAGAAAGCTTGATCCACACTTTTTTTAGCCTTGTACTCCTGCCATTTATTAAAGATAACAACACCAACTACCAGCGTTCCACCAATTGCCAATAAACTTAATTGAAGATCCGTCATGCTGCATGTACCTCACCGACTAAATTTGCGGCGGATTCCATATCCACCGCAACGATTCGAGAAACTCCCTGTTCTTGCATAGTGACGCCAATCAATTGTTGGGCCATTTCCATCGCAATTTTATTATGAGAGATGAACAAAAATTGAGTATTTTTTGACATACGTTTCACCATATTACAGAAACGCTCAGTATTTGAGTCATCCAGTGGCGCATCGACCTCATCGAGCAAGCAAAATGGTGCCGGATTTAACTGGAACATTGAGAAGACTAGAGCGGTCGCCGTCAATGCCTTTTCACCGCCGGATAACAAATGAATCGTGGCATTTTTCTTACCAGGTGGTTGCGCCATTACCTGCACACCCGAATCGAGAATTTCGTCACCAGTCATGATTAACTTGGCTTGCCCGCCGCCAAAAAGAATCGGGAACAATTCAGCAAAATGGTGGTTCACTTTATTAAAAGTATCTTGCAACAGCTCGCGCGTTTCTATGTCGATTTTATGAATGGCATCTTGCAAAGTCGTGATGGCTTCAGTCAAATCCGCATATTGCGCATCGAGGAAAGTCTTGCGTTCTGTCGCTTGCGCCAATTCATCCAGAGCCGCCATATTCACCGCGCCCAAGGCCGCTATCGCATTCGTCAATCTGGTGACCTCGCCTTGCAAATATGATGGTCGCATGTCGTCATGCAATTTCAATTCCAGGGCAGCTTCATCGACTTCAAAATTGCGCAATTGCTCGGCAAATTGTTCCTGATTCAAGCGCGCCGCCTGCTCCTTAAGTTGCAATTCCATAATGCGATCGCGTTGCGGTTGCAAGCTGCGCTCTACCTGCATTTTCGCTTCTTCAGATTGCCGCAGTTTTTGCGTCAGCTGATCCAGTTCATGCCGCGCATCTGACAAAACACGCTCCTGATCACTGCGTTTATCGAGCATGATTTGCAAACCCGCCATGGCGGCCTGATCATTCATGGTTTCCAACTCAAGATGACCTTGCTGCATGGTGGAAAAAAGTTGTGCTGCCTGTTCTGCCGCTGTGGTACTGCTGCGTTTCAACTCATCGATCTTGCTGCGATGTGATTTTTCTGAGAATGCGATTTCTTGCGCCGCCAACTCCAGATCGCGCAGACGCAGGCGTGAGTCGTTAAGTTGCTGCTCTTTTTCCAGGTACAGTGTCTGGCCTTCCTCGTGACTTTCCTGAAGCTCTGCCAGTTCCATATCCAGTGTTTCAAATTTTTCCTCAGACTCGGCACGCGCCTGTTGCTGTTCGCTTTCTTGCGCCGCAATCTCTGCCAGATCCGTCATGATCTGAGTGCTACGCTGATTGAATCGTTCCTGCACTTCAGATAATTTCATATACTCAATTTGCAAGCCATGTACTGCTTGAGTCAGAATTCCTACTTGATGGCGTAAGTCTTGCAGTTTTTGCGTCGCCTGGGTAAACGCAGATTCGGCACGTACTGCGTTGCTTCTGGCTTCTTCAGACAACATTTGTTGCGCACGGCATTGTTTAGTGAGATTTTCAATCTCTTGTTGCCTACCCAATACGCCATCCTGTTCAGAATCAGCCGCATAAAAACGCACACTAGATTGGCTAATAATGTGGCCTTGCTTCGTGATGAAACAAGCGCCCTGTGGCAATTTGATTCTATCCATGAACGCCGAAGTGACATCTTCTGCGATATACACTTGATGCAGCCAGTCTTGCATAGAGCTACGCACTCCGGCATCATTGAGTTGCAAAAGATTCGCCAAGGGTTTCAATCCATTGGCGGCCTCATTGGAGTTAGCAACGGTGTTGGCAAGAACGACTGGAGAATATAGCGCCAGTTTGGCCGGCGGAGCATCATTGAAAAACGCTTTTGCCCATTCCAGGTTCGACATTTCTAGCGCCGAGGTGCGTTCGCGCAAAATGGCTTCTAATGCAGTTTCCCAACCGGCTTCGATATGCAATTTTTGCCATAATTTCGGCAATTTATCCAACTCGTGCTTCTCTAGCCAAGGCTGCACTTTGCCCTGGCTCTGCACTTTTTCCTGCAGAGATTTTAACGCGACCAAACGCGCGTCTAATTGCGCGAATTGCGTGGTATTTTGATTGACTTGTTGCTGTGCCGAGCGGCGCTCTTCTTCCAATTGGGGTAGACGTTCTTGCGCCTCTTCCAATTGCATGGTCGATTCTTCCAGCGATTGCCTTTTCTCATCCAGCTGCATTGCCATATTCTGCAAATGCGTGGTATCTGGCAAGATCAATCCTTGCTTTTCTTGCGTCAGGCGTTCTCGGCGTGAAGCTAAGGTATTGAGGATATTCGAGGCATTGCGCTGGTGCGCAGATTCAAGTTCAATCTGTTGCTGCCATTGCATAATTTTGGCGCGAGATTCGGTAGTTTTCAATTGCGCAGCGCGCCATGCTTGCTCTAGTTCAGGTAATTTGTCGTTGTGCTGCAGCGCAATTTCTTGCGCTTGCTCAGAACGTAAAGCCAGCTCTTCCACATGCATTTCTGCCTCGGCAAGATCGTCTATAAATTGCTGGCCCTGGCGCTGCCAATGCTCGCGTTGTGCACTCAATGATGCCAATTGTGCTTGCAGGCGGGTACGCGATTCGATGACAAATTTGATTTCAGCCTCAAGGCTGCCAATTTCAGCATTGGTTTGGTACAAATGCCCTTGCGCTTGATGCATTTTATCGCCAACGGCGTAATGCGCCTGGCGCATCTGATCTAGCTCCAACTCAACATGGCGCAATTTTGCGGTTTGCTCTTCCAGTTCAAGCTGAGTTTTTTCTATTTCAGCGAAATGTTTTTGCTGCTCTGCCGCGGCTTCTTTCTTGCGCAACAACCATAGCAGCTTTTGCTTCTCTTCCTGATCGCCTTGCAAGGCATTAAATTTATTTGCAACTACCGCCTGCGCCTCGAGCTTTTCTAGATTGGTATTGAGTTCACGCAGAATATCTTCCACCCGGACCAGATTTTCATGGGTGTCATGAATCCGATTTTCGGTTTCGCGGCGCCGCTCTTTGTAACGCGACACGCCGGCAGCTTCTTCGAGAAAAATTCGCAATTCTTCCGGCCTGGATTCGATAATCCTGGAAATCATGCCCTGGCCAATAATCGCGTA
>JAZJYB010000039.1:0-3281 GCA_040390685.1 Pseudomonadota bacterium
AGAAACATTGGCGACATACATCGCTGGCTTGGCTGTGATCAGGCACATCGGCTTGATCATGGCCATTTCTTCGGCATCCAGCCCCATCGCGCGCACCGGCTTGGCATCGTTCAGGGCGGGCATGATGCGCTCCAGGATCTCGACCAGTTTGGCCGCATCCTTGTCGCCGGAACGGGCTTTTTTGTTTTCGCGGTGGATGGCTTTTTCTACCGCACTCATGTCGGCCAGGCACAATTCGGTCTGGATCACTTCGATGTCGTCTAGCGGGCTGACTTTGCCGGCGACATGGATGACGTTGTCGTCTTCAAAGCAGCGCACGACGTTGACGATGGCGTCAGTTTCGCGGATGTGCGCGAGAAACTGATTGCCCAGGCCTTCGCCTTTTGAAGCACCGGCAACCAGACCGGCGATATCGACGAACTCGACGATCGCGTTTTGGATACGCTCAGGTTTGACGATGGCAGAGAGTTGTGCCAAACGTGGATCGGGGACTTCGACTACGCCAACGTTAGGTTCTATCGTGCAAAAAGGGTAATTTTCTGCTGGAATGCCTGCTTTTGTCAGTGCATTGAAGAGGGTAGATTTGCCGACGTTGGGTAGGCCGACGATGCCGCATTGGAGACTCATAGTATCTTTGCCAAATGATGAAAATTGCGTTGAATTTGTGTAAATTAGCCCGCTATTTTACCGGAACTAGCCGCCAACCTGATTTTTCTTGTTGATAGACGGTGCAAAAAGGCCACCAGCAGAACGGCGGCGATGGTCAGCCCCAACACTAAACCACTCCAAAAGCCGCTTGCTCCCATCGGCTGTTGCGGGCGCCAAGGCAACCATTCTGGTGCCAGGCCAAGTATGCAGCCGAGTGGCAAGGCAAAGCCATAGAAGGCCAGTAGATGTATCATCATTGGGGTACGCGTCACTTTATAACCTCGCAGTGCACAAGAGGCCGTGACTTGGGTTGCATCGGATAATTGGAAGATTGCAGCGAATAACAAGATGGTGGCGGTTAACTCTTGTACCGCCACGTCGGAAGTGTAGGCAGCGGCAATCGAGTGACGCGACATGGTAATAAAGATCGCGGATAACACAGCAAAAACTAGCGATACGCCAACTCCTGTCCAGGCGACAAAACGCGCCCGCACGGGGTCGCCTTCGCCCATCGCCTGGCCGACGCGGGTGGTCAGGGCAACACCCAAACTTAAGGGGATCATGAATACCAGTGAGGAGAAGTTGAGGGCGATTTGATTCGCTGAAACAGATACCACGCCAAACCGAGCGACCAACAAGCCAACCGCACAAAACGCCGAGACTTCGGCGAAATAAGCGACACCTATTGGCAGCCCTATCCGCAGCATGGATAGAATTTCGCTCAATTTTGGTGCTTCTCTGTGAGTAAAAGGATAAGTCCTCTGGTAGGCCGGCGCATGTCGCATCCACCATAACATTCCAGCTAGCATCAGCCACAGGCCGATGCCGGTAGCCAAAGCACAACCGGTCGCGCCTAGCTGGGGAAAGCCCAAGTTGCCAAATACCAGTAGCCAATTTCCGATAACGTTAAACACCAGGCCACACAGCGCGATCACCATGATAGGTTTGGTCTGGTTGATACTCGTGGTGTAACTATAGAGCGCGCGATACATGGCAAATGCGGGCATGCCTATGCTGATGACATGGACGAATTGCGAGGCCTTGGCATTCACATCTGGCGCCAGTTGAAGATGATCAAATATCAGGGTGGAAAAGTTAATTATTCCGCAGCCGATGATGCCTATGCCAAACGCCATCCACATCGACTGACGCATAATGTGCGGGATGCGTCCAAACGCGCCGGCGCCGACTTCGTGCGCCACAATCGCGTTGATCGCCATCATGATTCCCATGATCGTCACCAAAACGATCATCCACAATGAGGCACCCAAAGCGACGGCAGCGAGATCTATCGAGCTCAGGTGACCGGTCATCGCCACGTCAGCGACCGACATGCCAACAGTCGCCAGTTGGCCGATCAAAACAGGCCAAGCCAGATGCCAGAGTGCGGCAATTTCAGTGTGGATTTTGGTTTTCATGCCGTAAGCAATGTTGAAAAGAGGGATTGAATTCGACTTGCATCTTAACCGATCCCATTGCTGGGCGCATGTATTTGGTGCGACAGAATGCCAAGCAATTGGCATTAAATTTGCTTAATGTTAATTGTTGATGACTTTTAACCCAAGGAGCAAATAATGAACCGAAGAGAGTTTTTATCGCGAACTAGTGTGTTGGCAATGGGCGTGACTTTGTTGTCAGTGGCATGGGCGCAAATTCAAGGATTAAATGAAGCCATCAATAAATCCGGTCGCCAAAGGATGTTGTCTCAGCGCATGGCTAAATCGTATTTGCAACTAGGGCTAGGGACCGACGTCGAACATTCGAGAAAAATCTTAGCCACTTCGGTCACACTGTTTGAACAGCAATTGTCCGAGTTGCTGGTGTTTGCCCCAAGCGCAGAAAACAGATCCGTATTTGAAAAGATGGAAAGTGTCTGGATAACGTATAAAGAAATATTGCTGAGCTCAGCGCCGAACCCACAAGCTGCGCGCGAGGTGATGCTGATCAGTGAGAAAATTTTGGCTTTAGCGCAAACCGCCACGTTGCAGCTGGAAAAACACTCGGGTTCGCCAAGCGCTAAATTGGTTAATGTCGCCGGACGTCAACGCATGCTGTCACAAAGAATGGCGAAATATTATCAAGCCCTGCAATGGGGTGTGGCACCGCCTGATTCATTAGAAAAATTGGAGGCTGCGCGCAAGGAGTTTATTGCGGGCATGGAGTTTTTGCTGTCTTCGACCAGTAATACGCCAACGATTAAAGCCGGATTGGCACTGGCACAACAGCAGTGGCTGTTTTTTGACATGGCCTTGCGTCAATCTGGTGACGAGCGCGAGAAAAAACAATTTGCCACTAACGTCGCAACCACCAGTGAGCGAATCTTAGAAGTAATGGATGGCCTCACTGCGTTATATCAAAAAATTGCTTAAGTATTTTATTGAGTGTGTTTTTGATTAATCTAGGCAAACAGCTCACACTAGAAACAAGCTGCAAACCTAAAAAGAGCAGAACTATCAAAGACAGTTCGGCTCTTTTTTATCTTTGAGTTTTGTTGATAAATCAAATATGTCGTGCGAAAAAAGTCTTGACATGCTAAATAAGTGATCCTATAGTGATATCACTTTGATTTCATATGCGTTGTCTAAGAAATCAATTCACGGGAGATAAAATGAACGTAGCAAATAAACAAAGTC
>JAZJYB010000040.1:0-2479 GCA_040390685.1 Pseudomonadota bacterium
CTTTGGCGAAGCAAAGAAAAGTAAGTAGTTGCCGGTCTACCACCGGCCGGCAATCCAAAAATAACAACCGAACGCTATTGTGACTCCAGCAAGCAATGACAGTTAGATAGAGCAACCGCCGCACCCCCATCCTAACCTTCCCCCTCAAAAGGGGAAGGAACTTAACTAGCATTCACACATCAACAAACGAAGAAAATACGTACCTTGCCAAAAACCCCCATTAAAATCATAATGCATTTTACTTAGTCGCCACAGAATGAAAATACCCGTTAGCGACCGAGAAAATTTTAGCCTGTCGTTAAATAAGGTCATGCATGGATTATTTTCAATGGAGTGATGCGCTTAGCGTCGGTAATGCACTGATAGACCAGGACCATAAGGAATTGGTAACGCTGGTCAATGAATTACATCAGGCGGTGCAAGATGGTAAGAGTAGTGAGACGCTCGGACGTATTTTGCAAGCGTTGTTTGCTTATACTCAAGAGCATTTCCAGCGCGAAGAACTCTTGATGGAGCATATCAACTATGCCGACAGCTTAGATCACTTGGATCAACATCAAAAATTGATCGATCAGGTGTTGGTTCTGCAAGATGCGTTTGAACGAGGCAGGGTGGAAGTGGCAAAGAATACTGCGGAATTGCTGCGCTATTGGCTCACCCATCACATCATGCGTACCGATAAAAAACTCTCGGTGGCAATTGCAGAGGCAGGTTTGGCTGAGTTGTAAATTAGCTGGCACGCAGGCAATCTACTATCTTCATTCTGGCGGCTTGCCACGATGGAATGAAGCCACCGACAAAACCCATCAATAACGAAAATACCAGGGTGTTCAGTACAATCTCTGGTGTGAGTTTGAATTGAAATGCCAGCTCGCTGAAGGTCTGAAAATTGGTGGTCGAGATATCGACTGTTTGCATCCACGATGCCACGAATAAACCGATAAGGCCACCCACTAGCGATAACAATAGTGATTCAATCAAAAACGCCAGCAACACTGCGCCACGTCTAAAACCTAGCGCGCGTAAAGTGCCGATTTCCCCGACTCTTTGTGCCACTGCCGCGAACATGGTGATCATGGCGCCGACCACCGCACCGATAGAAAAAATGATCGATAGGCTCAGCCCTAAAATCCGGATGAAGGTGGCAAGCGCTTCGCTTTGTTCGGCATAAAATTGTATCTCTGGTTTGGCTTCTATCTGCAAGCGCGGGTCGGCAGCGATAATGCTGTTGATTTTTTCGAATGCCGCCTGATCGCTTAGGCGGAACACGATGGTGGAATAGGCATTGCGTCGGAATGCCGCCATCATTTGCTCTGCATCGCCCCAGATCTCGCTATCGAACCCGGTTTTGCCAGAATCAAAAACACCGACTACCAGCCAATCTCTTTGGGCAAAGCGCAAGGTCTCGCCCAAGCCTGCACCACGAAATCCGCTGGCGATAGCACGCCCGGCGATGATTTCTGAAGTCCCTGGCCGAAACATGCGGCCTTGTATCATCTGTACTTGCGGGCGCAGTTCCAAGCCTAATAATGAGGTGCCGCGAACAGTGACATTGCTGGGTTTGCCATTGCTGCGTTTGGGGAGATTATTTAAGACTACCGGTTCTTTGCTGACTAGCCTTAGGCCGCTGCCGTTAGTGGCAATGCCGGGCAGGCTTTCGATGATGGCCGCTTTGTCACGTGTGATGCCGCTATTGATTTCGGCGCCGGCTCCTTTGCGCAGTACCAGCACATTGTCCGGCTGCCCGGTCGCGACCAGGGTGGCGCGTATGCCTTCGCTCATCATCAAGACGGTGGCAAAGACAAACACCACCAGTGCCATGCCGCCAGCCGTCAACAAGGTGGTGACGCGCCGCACCCACAGGTTGCGTGCAATGTAGGACAGCGGTATCGTTTTCATTTGTTCTTGTTCATTTTTGTTATGCCACCCTTCTCAAGCCACACTTCTCAAGCCATTGACGATATTGATGCGGCTCATTTTCCATGCGGGCCATGCGGCGGCGACTACACCGACGATGACACTGGCGAGCAGTTGCAGTGCCATCGTGGTATCCGACACCACGAACACTGGGAACAAAGTACCAACCGCTTTGGCAAACGAGGCAGCGATCGGTAAGGTGATGAGTAAGCCTAATCCACCACCTAAGAGTGCAATTACCAGGCTCTCGCCAAACAAGAGCTTGACGACAAAACCTGGTGAAAACCCTAATGCCTTAAGGGTCGCATATTCGGCTAACCGTTCCCTTGCCGTCATCATCATGGTATTCGCCATCACAGCCATAATGATGATCACGATCACAAAACTCACGGCATTAATGGCTACTAAAATCGCTTCACTCATGGACACAAAACCCAATTGAAAGGCCTTTTCAGTTTCGGTTAAGGTTTCTGCCAATGAGTTTTTGAATTGCGCATCGATGCGCTCGGAGATTAACGGCGCATTATTCGGTTCGTTGATGCGCACCATGTATACGCCCACA
>JAZJYB010000041.1:0-4518 GCA_040390685.1 Pseudomonadota bacterium
CGTTGGCATCAATCGCCATACCGAGTGCCAACGCAATCGCGGCCATACCAGGCAAAGTCAAAGTCGCCTGCAATAAGGACAGCAAAGCCACCAGCAACAGCAGATTCACCCCCAGCGCGAACACGCTGAAAAAACCAAACAACATGTAATACAGCACCATGAAAATCGCGATGGCCGCAAATCCATACAGTGTCGAATTCATACCCTGCTTGATATTCTCTTCACCCAATTGCGCGCCGATTGTGCGCTCCTCAATAAAAGTCATAGGAGCTGCCAGCGCACCGGAGCGCAACAGCAAAGCTAATTCTGTCGACGCCGCCGTAGAACCCATACCGGTGATCTGGAAAGTAGAACTCAATTCCGCTTGTATGGTTGGAATGGTTAGAAACTCGCCTTTCAGTACATCGCCTTTGCCTTTTTCAAACAAGATTATCGCCATGCGCTTGCCGACCTTGCCACGCGTACCTTCACGCATCTTGCGGCCGCCATCGCCGTTCAGGTCGACACTGACCGCCGGTTGCTGATTGGAATCAAAGCTGGCGTTCGCGCCAGTGATGTAATCGCCAGTAAGAATGACGTCTTTGTACACAATGGCAGGACCACCGCGACCCAACTTAAACATTTCAGAACCAAACGGCACTGGCGTATTCTCGTCAACCGGACCAATCACGCTCTCATCAATCATGCGCAATTCAAGGGTTGCCGTGCGGCCGATAATTTTCTTGGTCTCCGCTACGTCCTGTACACCAGGCAATTGCACGACGATACGGTCTGCACCTTGTTGTTGAATCACAGGTTCAGAAACACCGGTGGCATTGACGCGTTTATGCAAGGCCGTCATGTTTTGCTTGACGCCTTCAGACACCAGGTTCTTCAAAGCTTCAGGCTTGATACCGATTTGCAGGGATAAATCCGCATTATCTGCAGTGGCCAGACTATCGACCAGGCTGACGTCTTTCATTTGATCCAATAATACATCGCGTGCTTTTGTGCGGGTTTCAGCATCACGAAACTTCACAGTGACGAAATCACCATCGCGGCTAATGCCAGCATGACGCACTTCCTTTTCACGCAGCAGCGCACGGACGCTAGACTGCAGGCTGGTCAAGCGCTTATCCAATAAGGCCTTGGTATCAACCTGCATCAAGAAGTGCACACCACCGCGCAAATCGAGACCACGGTTCATCGGCAATGCGTTGATGCTTTGTAGCCATTTCGGCGTGTTAGGTAAGAGGTTGAATACGACGTTATAGACAGGATCGTCAGCATCGGTATTCAGCGCTTTTTCTAAAGCAGCCTTGGCTTTAAACTGGGTGTCAGTGTCAATGAAACGGGCACGTACCGTGCCTTG
Source organism: Pseudomonadota bacterium (assembly GCA_040390685.1). GTDB lineage: Bacteria > Pseudomonadota > Gammaproteobacteria > Burkholderiales > Burkholderiaceae_D > Undibacterium. The sequence continues at coordinate 1,352 of JAZJYB010000041.1, forward strand.
TATGCCATTGTTTTCATAAGTCACGCCTTCAGTCTTGATCGCACCTTGCTGCAAGACTTGCTCGACGCGCGCCATCATGGTGCTATCTATCTTGATAGTCGATTTGCCGCTACTGATTTGTACGGCCGGTGATTCACCGAAAAAATTGGGGACGGTATACAGCGCACCAAACACCAGTGCGACAAGTATGACGATGTACTTCCAGAGAGAGTAGCGATTCATAATTGTTCAGAATAAGAGAAGACTGAAAGCACAATGCAGCTGAAGAGTTACTTTAGCTGCATTGCGGGGAAGTACAGATTAAATCGCCTTGATCGTGCCTTTTGGCAGCAACATAGTGATCGCGCTTTTTTGCACGATGATCTCGGTACCGGTGGAAATTTCTACTGTGACATACGCATCAGTTACTTTAGTGACCTTGCCCAAAACACCGCCAGCAGTAACCACTTCGTCATTTTTCGCCAATGCATCCATCATGGATTTCTGTTCTTTTTGACGCTTCATTTGCGGACGTATCATCAGGAAATACAATACGACGAACATTAAAATGATAGGCAAGAAACTCATCAGATTACTATCTACGCCCGGGACTGAGGCTTGTGCATAAGCATTAGAAATAAACACGTTAAAACTCCATTAATTGATTAAAACATCTCGTTGGACATGGCTTACTTGCCACTGAATTGCCAATGTATCGGTATATTGTGCTGAATCGGGCAAATTAAAGTGCCCCGTTTTTTACAGCAAAGCGCAACATTCTAGCATTGCGCTTACACGCCGCGTGCTCTATCAGCATGAAACTCTGCAACAAAAGCCGGGAAACGTTCATCATCGAGCGACTTGCGGATTTGACGCATCAGGTCGAGGTAATAATGCAAGTTATGGATAGTATTCAGGCGTGCCCCCAGAATCTCACCGGTACGATGCAAATGATGCAAGTAAGCTCGTGAAAAATTCTTGCATGCATAACAACTACAAGTGGCGTCAAGCGGCTCTTTCTCTTCCTTGTAGCGTGCATTCTTGATCTTGATGTCGCCAAAACGCGTAAATATCCAGCCATTGCGCGCATTACGGGTAGGCATCACGCAATCGAACATGTCGATGCCATTCGCCACGGCGGCGACCAGATCTTCGGGCGTACCGACGCCCATCAGGTAATGCGGTTTGTTTTCCGGCAACTTCGGGCCAACGTGCGCCAAGATACGCAACATGTCTTCTTTCGGCTCGCCGACTGAGAGACCGCCTATGGCGATGCCATGGAAATTCAGTTCGTTCAACCCAGCCAGCGATTCATCGCGCAGGTTTTCGAACATACCGCCCTGGACAATACCAAACAGCGCATTCGGGTTTTCGCCCTGATTAAATTCATTGATCGAGCGTTGCGCCCAGCGCAAAGACATGCGCATGGATTTGCCGGCTTCTTCAGTGGTTGCAGGACGACCATCAATCTCGTAAGGAGTGCATTCGTCAAACTGCATGACGATATCCGAATTGAGACTGCGCTGGATTTGCATCGAAATTTCTGGCGACAGGAACAGGCGCTCGCCATTGATAGGCGAAGAAAATTTCACGCCCTCTTCGGTAATCTTGCGCATCGCACCGAGTGAAAATACCTGGAAACCGCCGGAATCAGTCAGGATAGGTTTATCCCAGCCCATGAACTCATGCAGGCCGCCGAACTTGTTGATGACGTCCATGCCGGGGCGCAGCCACAGATGGAAGGTATTGCCGAGGATAATGTGCGCGTCGATCTCTTTCAGCTCTAGCGGCGACATCGCCTTGACTGAACCGTAGGTGCCGACCGGCATAAAGATAGGCGTCTCGATCACGCCATGATTCACAGTCACGCGACCACGGCGCGCCGAGGTGGTTTTGTCTTTTTTGATGAGGGTGAAGTCTAACATTTTAGTTTTTTTCTTTTAAGGATGGGGCGCTGGCACTGGTTACATTCGTTAAGAACATCGCATCGCCGTAGCTAAAAAATCTATATTTCTGTGCAATCGCATGCGCATACGCTGAGCGGATGCGATCATAACCCGCAAACGCCGAAACCAGCATCAATAGCGTGGATTTCGGCAGATGGAAATTGGTGATCAGCTTATCCACTGTCTTAAATACATAGCCCGGCGTGATAAATAAACGGGTGTCGGCACTGCCCGCGACCAAGGCCCCGGTTTGCGATGCAGATTCCAAGGCGCGCATGCTGGTGGTGCCAACCGCCACCACATTTTTACCGATGGCTTTAGTCGCCTGCACCGCAGAGACGGTTTCTTGCGCGATGGTGTACCACTCGCTATGCATATGATGGTCGGCCAGATTTTCCGCACGCACTGGCTGGAATGTCCCGGCGCCGACGTGCAAGGTGACATAGGCAAAACGCACACCTTTGGTACGACAAACATCCAGCAAAGCCTCGTCGAAATGCAGGCCGGCGGTGGGCGCGGCCACGGCACCTGGTACGCGTGAATACACGGTTTGATAGCGCTGTTCGTCAAAACCATCAGCATCATGCGTAATGTAAGGTGGCAAAGGCAGACGGCCATGCGCCTCGATCAATTCGAAGACATCGCCCGGGAATTGTAAAGTATAAAACTCGCCAACCCGTTCGCCGACGATGACATCAAATGACTCGGCCAGACGAATTTTTGTTCCTGCCGGCGGTGATTTAGAGGCGCGCACTTGCGCCAGCACCGCATGCTGATCTGAGGTATTGGCCAGCACGCGTTCAACCAGGACTTCGACTTTGCCGCCGGTTTCCTTGATGCCGAAGAAGCGCGCCTTGAGAACGCGGGTATCGTTAAACACCAACAGATCGCCTTCGGATAACAGCGCAACGACATCGGCAAACGCCTTGTCGCGCAAGCTTTCGCCATCGACCTGCAAAAGGCGCGAAGCGGAGCGTTGCGGCAGCGGTGTTTGCGCGATCAAGGCATCGGGCAAAATAAAATCAAAATCGGACAAGGAATACATGAAAAACTTATATAGAAAACTTAATAGAAAAATAAAACGCCAGGCAAGTGTTCATCTAGCAAAGCAAAAAAGCCCGTGACTATCGTGACTTGCGCAGGCTAATTGACGGAAAATGAGGATAGAACATCAGGAATTCGAAAAAAACCACAAAACAACAATAGAGGCATCGATACACTGTATAAAAAACCAGTAGAATG
>JAZJYB010000042.1:0-49189 GCA_040390685.1 Pseudomonadota bacterium
TGGGAAAGAACGTGGGAAAGAACGTGGGAAAGAACGTGGGAAAGAACGTGGGAAAAAACGTGGGAAAAAACGTGGGAAAAAACGTGGGAAAAAAGAACGGGGTCAGGCCTTAGAAAAAAGAACGGGGTCAGGCCTTACATTTGACATTTTGAGGGAGCTCATTTGCGGCCTTCCATCTGTTTCACTGCACGGCTTACCGTCGCGTAGCTTACACCGAAATGCTGGCCAACTTGCTCAAGAGTGTAGTGCCCAATTAAATACGCTTGTGCCATATTTTCATCTCGCGTTTTTCCCGAATTGGCAAAATATTCCAAGGGTTTGATAGGCGCTTGCTTTTGCTTTTTCGGAATATCTTTGAGCGATTGCTCTGGATCGAGCTTGCTTTGCATGTCGAGAATAAATTCTTCATTTCCCAAATAGATTTGGTTTTTCAATCGTTGCCACGGTGAGGGTTGTCCTTTGCCTTGCTGTACAAAATCCCGGTAGCGCTGTTGTGCAACATTTTTTGTCTTGGCAAATCCGCCCAAGACCCAATCCGTGGTCAGGCATGCTGCGCCGTCTGCAAGCCCTGCGGTTGCTTGATAACTGCTCCAAGGCCAGTCTTTGGCACTGCGCACCATGCGGGCTCGCACCGGATTTAAAGCAATGTAACGTGCCAATTCAAGCAGGTAGGAATCTTTCTGCACCAGGATGGCTTTAAACCTACCCTGAAAAACGTGCCCCACCCGTTGATGCTGCCTGTTGTAATATTGGGTATACGAGCCATTGAGCAATTTCATGCCGTCAGACAGGCTAGCTCGGTTTGTTTCGATTAACAGGTGATAGTGATTGTCCATCAGGCAGTAAGCGTGGCAATACCAATCGTAGCGATCGACCGCGATTTTCAACAGCGATAAAAACTGCTGGCGATCATCGTCATCATCATAGATATTTGCTTGCGCATTGCCGCGCGCAGTGACATGGTACAGCGCACCGGCAAATTCAATACGTAAAGGCCTTGCCATCTCTATCTCCTGATTATTCAGCTAAAAAAGAGTGTAGGTCGATAGCTTAGAAATGTCAAACGTAAGGCCTGACCCCATTTAGTCGACAGGAAAACCGATTAATCTGCCTCGGCCGGGGCGAAAATTCAAACGCATCAAGCGAAGTATTTTCCGCTTATGCAATGATCATATCTTGTAGTGTCGCAGTTTGATTCACATCTTGTACGTGCAGGATGTTCGTCGCTGCCTGTGAATCTAGCTTGCCATCGCTGCGGATGAAACTCAAGGTAAAAACACGGGTAGCGTAGCGAGCCGACGCTCGGCTACCCTTTCTATCCTTTGGTTTGCAATTTTTGCTATTTGAACTTGGCCGGGAATTGTGTAGCAATTGCTTGGGCTAAGGCATCGGCAATCGCGTACATATGATTTTTCATTTCACCCCAAGTTTGCGCTTCCTCCGCGTATTGACGATCGCGTAATTGGGTGATTTGCGAAATATGATGGCCGCCGTGTGCCAGCAACATGCCGCGTACTGCGTCGATAGGCAGATTTGGATTAGCGCTGCTAAGGAATATCGCAAGCTGTTCTGCATTGCTGAACATGGATGTGCGGGCAAGTTCTTGTGCTGCGGCCTGGTTGTTACGGGTCGCATCAAGATACTGCTTCACTGCGCCGTAGTGTCCCGCCAACAGGGTAAATAATTTGTCGGCCGCTGGCTTGCCGTAGAAAGGCTCCATCGCAGCGGCGATTTGCCTGGCGTTGTTCACGGCTTCGTTTTCGGCAGCTGTAATGGCGGCAGTATCGCCGGCATAAGTGGCGATTACCACGTTACGTACCCAGAAGGAATGTTCTAGCCATAGGTTGCGTAAGCTGGCATCGGCTTGTAGTAGCTTGTTCGCGCTGAGTTCTGCGCCCAGATGAACCTCGGCTCCGTGTGCCAGGACTGAACTGGGGGCAGCAATGATTAGCATGGGGAACATGACGGAAAGTAGAGTTGTACGGGATGGTTTCATAAAATTTCCTATTGTTGATGTGAACGTGGGTGGATAAAAGGATGACAATTGGTGAAATTAACTACGCAAGTGGCCGTTGCGTAGCAGGATCAATGTCTCTTCTTTAGCGTATGGCGCATGACCGGCATCGGCGTATAGCCTCTGCCAGCTCCCGGTGGGATAAATGCCGCGTTCATCCCTCAGCTGTCCTTTTAGTACAAAAATTTCTTCGCCCTGCGGGTGGCGGTGAAAGCGCATGCGTGTACCTGGCTGCCATGACACCAGCATTAATCGATGCTGGGTTTCTGAAAGAGTGGCTACGTGCATGCCATCGGCACCGCCTAGTTGCCAATTAAGTTGGGCAGGCGACAGTACTTGCTTGCCGCTCTTGGTCGCGAGCTGATCGCGATAGGCAAACAACACGGCACCATTCACGCCGGCACGCCAAGACGGCAGATCATTGTGAAGACCAGCAATACCCGTACTTAAGAAGGTGCCCTGGCTAAAGTTGTTTTCGCCAACTGAAACCTGGCCGCTCAGCAGATACATGTCGTGGCGCGCATCGGTGTTGAGCGGCAATGCTGCATTCGCTGGTAGCTCGAGAATACCGGCCCAGCGCTGATCATCGTGCCGGGTAAAATCGATCTGCGCGTTGCGCGTGGGAGCGGCTTCGCTCAGATCGTAGTGCCTGACTATGCGGGGAGACATTTACGGCGCTCCTCATACAAGGCAAGCAAGGCAAAGCTGATGACGATTAGTGCCGCCGACAATATATAGCTCAGCATGGCTTGTTTTCCCAGGCAGAGAATTACCGTATGCGCCAGCGCCGGTGCATGCACCGCACGCAGCCATGCCATCGCCAGCAAGGCGATCCAGGCGGCGCTGATAACTAGCACGATCGATGGTAGCGGTAGTAGTGAAAATATTGCACCTGCACTAAGGCATAGCAGATGGGCGAGCAGTACAGTTCTAGGTGTAGAAAATGGCGACTTCGGCAGCAACACCAGGAGTACGCAACTGGCACTGAACGGTGCCGCCATTGCCGTTACGCCGGAGTAAAAGCTGGCTATCATCAGCAGGCTTAACAACATGCCGCTTTTGAATGCCACCGCCTTCATTTCCGCTGTAGGTAACAGCTTCATGTTCAAGCCGCCATGCTTTGCGCGATAGCGGGAAAATCAAGCTCTGGCTGCGCCACATGATTGAAGTAGTTCGAGAACATATTTAGCGCGACGTGGGCAATCATTTCACCGATCTCGGCATCATTCCAATCAACTTGTTTCAGCGCCATAAAATCGGCATCACCGATGACACCATGACGCTCGATTAAGAGCTCGATAAAGCGCAATGCCGCGCTGTCCCTGGCGTTGTCCGCCTGGCCGGCGCGGGTTAAGGCCAGCTCATGTTCTGACATGCCAATTTTTGCGCCACGAAAACTGTGCGCGGCTACGCAATAGTCGCAGTCATTTTTCACAGCCGTCAACAAGGCGATGCTTTCCATCATCTTTGTCGATAAGCGGCCTTTTGTCAGTACCCCACGAAACGCCAGGTAAGCCTCTAGCGCGATAGGTGACTGCGCCATTGATCGGTACAAATTGGGCGCGCGGCCCAGTTGTTTCTGGGTGGCGGCCAGCAATTCTCCGGCGCGGCCAGTGGCGGTTGCGGGGTCTAGTGTAGCGATACGTGTCATGACTTTCCTTTCGGTTTTTGGTTTTTTTTCGCTAAAGCGTTAAGCGAATATGTAAATAATACAGGTCTGTCTCATAAAATACAAGACAGATCTGTCTTATTTTTCAAAAAGACGAAAAAAAACCGCCCAGCTTGAATCTGAACGGCGATATGACTGAATGTGGAGAGTGCTTAACCGGGTGTTTGCAGTAATAACTTGGCAATACGTTTGGCGCGCAATGCCGCGTCTGGCTTTTGCTCCCTTAATGCGGTGACTAAGGCGCCATCGACCAGCAACATCAAATCTGCCGCCAGTGCAGGTATGTCAACTTCGCTGGTTTGCCCAGCTTCGCTAAGATAACGTTCAAGCAAAGCCACTACCTGCTGTTTGTGCTGGCGTGCGGCCAATGCTCCGGGGTGATCAGAATTACTCAGTTCAATGATGGTATTGGTGAACGCGCAGCCGCGAAAACTCGGCAGACAAAAGCGCGCGTACAAGGCATCAAATACGGCCAGCGGACGCCCTGCCGCTTGTGGCGACAAGCTGGCGACGCTTTCTTCCAGCCATAGGCGCCAGGCGCGGTCGCGCATCTGTATCCATTCCGTGATTAAGGCGTCTTTCGAGACAAAAAAACGATAAAACGAGGCCTTGGCGATGCCGCTCTCGGCGATGATGCGGTCGATCCCGATGGCACGCACCCCTTCTGCATAGAACAGGGTATCGGCAGTGTCGAGCACGCGTTGTTTAAGGGCAGAGGCCATGAGAATAGTCAGCAAAAGTAGGCACGAATGGTACAGAGCGGCATCAGGAAAGTAAACTAAACCACCAAAGGACAATCCAGCGTAAACGTAGTTCCAAGGCCTAGCGTACTCTTCACCGTGAGCTGCCCATGCATCACGGAGGTGACGATGTTGTAGCAGATATTCAAGCCCAGGCCGCTGCCGCCCTGGCCTAATTTGGTCGTGAAGAAAGGATCAAATACACGTTTCAGATTTGCCTCTGGGATGCCGTTGCCATTATCTGAAAAAAGCACCAAGACGCGTTGCGGTTCAACTTGCATTGCCTTGATTGTTATGATGCCGGCTTGCCCTTTGTCAAAAGCATGCAGGATGGCGTTCTCGACCAGATTGGTAATCACTTGCCCTAAAGAGCCAGGGTAGCTGTCCATTTTAATCTGTGCCGGAGCGTCCAAAGTGACGGCATGGCCGGCATGATCGATGCGGATATGCAGCGTCGCGAGTATATCGTGCAATACCTGGCGCAGATCAAAAATGCGCCGATGTTCCGAGGTGCGATCAACCGCTACTTGCTTAAAACTGCTGATCAGGCTGGCTGCGCTGGTCAGGCTGCGCATCATGATTTCTGACGAATTTTTCATGTCGTCAAAATAGATATTCAGCTCGGATTTACGCAAGTTTTGCGTGTTGAGCTTGACGATCATATCCCTGCTATTGTCTTGCACCGTACTGGCCACCAGCAGGCAATTGCCGATCGGGGTATTTAGCTCGTGCGCGACGCCGGCCACTAAAGAACCCAGTGCAGCGAGTTTTTCTTGTGCCACCAGATGTGCCTGCGTTTCTTTCAGTCTGAGATAGGCATCCGCATTGCCCAGTGCAATCGCACCGTAAGCGCAGAGCGAGCGAAAAATCATTATTTCGCGTTCACCGTAAGCGTGCTGTTCGCAAGACTGTATGGTCATCACGCCTAGAATTTTTTCACCTATAATTAAGGGCGCAAATAACATACTCAGGACGCGTTCAGTGCCGGGGATTAAGCCAGGAATTTCCTCATCGGGAGAAAACTCCGTGAGTATCTCCCTGCGTTCTCTAACGCAGCTTACGACTCGCGAACGGCTGTCCGCCATCTGCACCGTATCAGGCTCGATAGGCAGGCCATTTTCCACCCCGAAACTCGAGGTCATACTTTGCTGATCGGCATCCATGATGTAAATCACAAAAGCAGTCACATGCAACAAGCCATGCACATGGCGATTGAGCGTTTGAAAAACTGCATTGGCATCCAGACAGGCGGTAATTTCCTGGCCGATAGCGCCTAGAAGTTCTAGCGTGGCACCGGTTTGTTGCAATACTTCGGCGCGCTCGGCTTCGCCTGCGGCCAACTGGCGCAAGTGTTTTCCCTCGGCGCGCATGCGCTCAGTCTGATGGCTAAGCTGCATCGCTGTGGCACGATTAGTCGCCTCTTGATTATGAATTTTTTGCCGCGCGGCGATGGCAAGCCGGCTTAGCCTGAAAGCCTCAGGGTAATTATCGATGGCAGCTTGCGCGTCGGCCATTTCCTCAAGTAACTCGCCCGGCAGTATGTAGCCGCTAATACTTTCTGCGGTTTCCTCCGCCATTTGCAAATAATACAAGGGCGCGCTGGCACTTTTCATGGCGACCGGTTGCGCTAAATTATGTCGTAAATAAATCGCCGCCAACACACGTAACACATCAATTTGCCGGTAGCTATCTGAACTAAGGCGCGCCAATACCAAGGCTTCTTCAGCCACCGCGAGCGCCTCTTCCGGGATATTCAATAAGGACAATGCATGCGCCCGGCCGCGCCGTGAGCCTATGCGAAAATCGAGTTGCGCATGTTCATCAGCGCGTTCTTGCAACTCACAAAAACATTCCAGAGCCGCCGGGTAGTCTCTTCTGTCGAGTGATAAATCCCCCAGATATCGAAGTGCCATCAGATGCGGGCGCGAACCCACAGCGGACGAAAATATGGGAATGGCGTCTTCCAGTAATTCTTTGGCCGTATCGAGCCGCCCCATGCGACGTAAGGTTTCTGCCATTTGGATCTGGCAAGAGCCAATACTGCCAGGCCAGCCAGTCTTTCTTGCCAGGGCATGCGCTTTTTCCAACCACTGCAAGGCGGTCTGGTGATCGTTCAGGCTATTAAAGGCATCACCGACATTTGTCGCGGCAATAATCGCGCGCCGGATCTGGCCAGTTTGCAATGCCAGCTCGTAGGCTTGCATGCCATATTCTGCGGTGTGTCCGAAATCACTCGATAGCGTCGAGGTGTACATCAAAAATTCAAAATTGCAGGAGGCGATGACAGCGTTTTTTGCGTCTAGATCCAGAGAAAAACGCTCGCCCCATAGCCGTATCGCCAACGGTAAGTTGCGCAAGGCCGTCTGCACCGCCAACAAGGACTGTGCCAGGGCTGTGCGGGTAAGGTCATTTGCATTTTGTGCATGTGCCGTGGCTTTTTCAATCTCTGCTTCGACCACCGACATGGTCCCGCGATACACTGCAACATTCGCTAGCAAATAATGCGCATCCGCGCAACCGAGTTCACGCTCAGATCCGTCAAATTGTTCAAATGCGAGCAATGCGGCTTCGCCAAATTTTAGCGCCTGATCCAATTCGGAAAATAACCAACTGCATTCGGCATGCACCAAGTTCATTTGGGCACACACAAGGCGAATCTCATGCGAATTGAGTTCTTTTACAGTTTCAGGTAAATGCGCGAGCAGATTTTTTGCTTCCTGTACCAAGATGAGAGCACGCTGAGTATCGCGCTGGCGCAGATGCCAAGCCAGATTCGCGAGCATGGTGACGCGCTCGAGATTGCGTAGCGTTGGAAGGAACTCTTCCAACACAGCCAGTTCGTCATTTGTAACGAATATCTCCATCGCTTGTGCGTTCTCGCTGATTGATTAACAAAAGTTTTAGCGCAATTACCTGCGTTGAATAGTATAGCGATTAATGCGTACCCGTCTACTCGTCAAGCGAGTTTGCTTAAATACTTTTCAAATTAAAGAAAGCCGCGCGCACCCTGCAGTCCGCCGGTATGTATCGCCACCACCCGTTCATCCGGAGAAAATTTTCCGGTCTCGGCCAGCTTGTGCAGGGCATAGAACATTTTTCCAGTGTAAACCGGTTCAACCGGCAGGCCAGTTTCCGCAGAAAAGTCCGCGCAAAACTCGCGTAAATCGGGTGGAGCTTTGGCGTAGCCGCCGTGATGAAAATCTGTTAACAGCTCATAATTTTTATGTGCCGGGTACCCCGCTTGCTGCAACAGGCTGGCGATTTCAGCATGCAAATACTCTGCATTTTTGATCGCCGCAATCCCTAAAACTCGCCCACGTCCGCGCAAGCCTGCCAGCAAGCCCGCTAGCGTAGCGCCGGTGCCGCAGGCCACCACGAGCGTAGTTGGAATGAAAGCTTCGCTCGCAAAATCGTGATCAAATAATTCGTCGACTAGCTCGGCGACGCCGTGTAATGCGGCGGGCGAACTGCCACCTTCCGGCAACCAGACATGTGAAGCGGAAAGGTCTTTGATATGCCTGCGCCAAGCAGCTGGATCGCTGCGCAACTCGCGATAATCGGCTCTTGAGACAAACTGGATTTGCATCCCCAGTCGCGCACAATCTATCAGGGTGTCACTGATTGCTGTGCTTAAGTCGTCATGGCCGCGCACCAAAGCAGTCAGCGGATAGCCAGCCAGTTTGGCGGCATGGGCGAGGGCGTGCAAGTGGTTGGACCAGGCCCCGCCCATCGTCACCAGTGAAGGTGAAAAACCCTGTAACGCAAGTAAGGGATATTTCAATTTACGAAATTTATTCCCGGACACCTCAGGATGCAGCAAGTCGTCGCGCTTCACCCATAAGCGCAGATTCGGAAAAAAGCGACTTTTTAATGCTTCTAATGGGGAAAAGCCGTAATTAAATAGCATGAAACCTTGCCGAATATCATCGTAATGGTAAAGTAGGCATTTTAGCGCCTATCTAAGCTCTCTGACACGAAGTACGGTCAGACACACCGTTACGGGAAACAGCATGTCGATCAAAGTTAACAAGACCGTGCCATACGCGCAGCAACAACTTACCGAAGCAATTGCGCAACTCAAACAAGGCGGCACGCGTGAGGATGTATTGCCTATGCTCGAGCTTGTGCTGAATCAGTTGCAGACACTGAGCACACACGATCATTTAACTGGTGCGCTGAATCGCCGTGCCTTGATCGAAAAACTGGATGCGGAATTGCAGCGCTCATTGCGCACCGGCCACACCTTCACACTCGCAGTCATCGGCGTCGATAATTTGCCGGAGATCATGGAACAACACGGGCGTGACGTCACCAAACACATTTTGCAAGTGATGACCCAAGAGTCGAACATGATATTGCGTACGCTTGATTCCTTCGGCCGCATTGCGGCTACAGAATTTGCCATCATCATGCCAACCACTTGGCTGGATCAAAGTCTCAAGGCCATAGGCCGGCTGAAGTCGCGCTTTTCCGAGGTCGAATGGCAAAGCGCGGCACCCGGCTTAAAAGTAACGTTCAGCACCGGCCTTACCGCCAATTCGCCGGGAGACAGTAGCGAAAAAATGCTGGGCCGCGCCAATGCCGCACTCGCCAAGGCGCGCGCCAAGGGTGCGGACAATATCGCTCAAGTTGAAATTGACCTACCTAGCTTTGACCCTTCTTCAGCCGATTAAATCAAACAATACCCGGAGTTACTTCTTTGAAATCATCAAAATTATTGCGCTTACTTTTCGCTGGCGCCGTCTTTATTTCTAGCAGCCCGCTTTTGCAAGCAAGCACAGTAAGCAATCTCGCCAGCACTGCGGAAGATGCAAAAAAAGAACAGGAAAACCAGCGCGCCGACGCCATCCGAAAAAATTATGCCAAATTTGAATACCGGATTCCAGCCAGAGACGGCAGCCTCTTGTTTACTTCAGTGTATGTGCCGAATGATGCCAGCGCCAGCAAACGCTATCCGATACTTTTAGTCAGGACGCCGTATTCAGTTGCGCCGTATGGCACAGCCAATTACAAGCGCGCGCTCGGCCCTACGCTAGAGTATGAAAAAGAGGGTTATATTTTTGTATTCCAGGATGTGCGCGGAACCTATATGTCGGAAGGCGAGTTCATCAACATGCGCCCGCATTTAAGCAACAAGGCCAAGAATACCGATTTCGACGAAAGCAGCGATACCTGGGATAGCATAGATTGGTTGGTAAAACACTTGCCAGGCAATAATGGCAAGGTTGGCCAATGGGGTATTTCCTATCCCGGCTTTTACACTTCGGCCGGGGCGATAGATTCACACCCTGCGCTCAAGGCGGTCTCGCCGCAGGCACCGATCGCCGACTGGTTTCGCGGTGATGACATGCATCGCAACGGCGCGTTTAATTTGCAATTGGGCTTTGGCTTTTTCAGCGGCTTTGGCAAACAGCGTCCACAGCCAACGGATGTCACGAAAGAGATTCCTTTCGACTACGGCACGCCTGATGCCTACCAATTTTTTCTAAGCCTGGGGGCACTGTCCAACGCCAACACAAAACATTTCAAGGACAGCATTCCGTATTGGAAAGAAATTACGCAACATCCAAACTACGACGCATTCTGGCAAAGCCGTAACCTGTTGCCACATTTAAAAAATATCAAGGCGGCCGTTTTGACGGTAGGTGGCTGGTATGACACAGAGGATCTCTACGGCCCACTACAAACTTACCGCGCCATAGAAAAGCTGAATCCCGGCATCAGCAATTCTATGGTCATCGGGCCATGGACGCATGGTGGCTGGATCCGTACTGACGGCGAAAAAGTCGGTGATGCCAACTTTGGCTATAAGACTTCACAGACCTACCAACCGATCGAGGCTGCCTTTTTTAAACATCATCTGAAAGGCGGTGATAAACCGAACTTGCCAGAGGCCTGGGTATTTGAAACCGGGGCGAATCGCTGGCGCGGTTTTGACGCCTGGCCGCCAAAAGAAACCCAGGAGAAATCCCTGTATTTCAACGCGAATAGCACGCTGAGTTTTGCCGCCCCTAAGCAAAGCGAAATCGCCTTCGATGAATACCTGAGCGACCCCGCCAAGCCAGTGCCGTACACGACCGAGATCGCCACCCGCTGGAGTAATCAGTATGTCGCCGCCGACCAGCGTTTTGCCTCGCAAAGGCCGGACGTACTGACGTATCAGACTGAAATTTTAGACAAAGATTTGACTTTTGCCGGCCCATTAACGGCGCACTTATTTGTCAGCACCACGGGTACGGATGCAGATTTTGTCGTGAAATTGATCGATGTCAATCCAGCCAATATCGAGACGCCTGCCGCTGAAATCAACCGCGGTGGACAGCAGACTTTAGTGCGCGGCGAACCGTTTCGCGCCCGCTTCCGCGATGGCTTCGAGACACCAAAAGCCTTCACGCCAAATGAGCCGACCAAAGTCGAGTTTTCCATCAACGACGTGTTTCATACCTTCCAGCGCGGCCACCGTGTGATGGTGCAAATTCAGTCGAGCTGGTTCCCTTTCATCGACAGAAATCCACAAAGCTTTGTGAGTAATATTTTCGAGGCCAAAGACAGCGATTTCATCAAGGCCAACCATAGACTGTATCGATATGACGCTAGAGCAAGTGCCATCACGGTTCGCGTTTTACCTGCATTGGATGAAAAATAATCATGACGTTTCCAGCTCGCCCCCTCCGCATAGGTTTGATCGCCAACCGTTCCCATCAAGATTCGCCTGATTCGGCTTTGGTGCAATTATTGCGCACCTCTGGCGCATCGATAAAACATTTGCAGGCGGAGTGGATCGTAGTCGGCCGAACCCTGGACGCCATCATTTCGCATAATTTGTTGGATACTTGCAGCAAGCACGAACGCTTCCCGTATGGCCGCGACGGTGGGCTAATGAAACTGGTCTCGCGTGTAGTCGATAGCGATCCGCTGCGTACCGTTGATGCAGTGATTTACCTGATCGACCCGGTTGATCCTTCTTCGATATTTCCTGAAGCGCTGGCATTGAAACGCCAATGTGTGATTCACAAAAAGCCTTTCCTCTCGACCTTGGCCAGCGCGCGCGAATGGCTGGAACTGGAAGCCATGGCGGCAGGCTCAGCCAGCAACCCGAATCTGGATGCGACCTACCTTTTGGCGAACGAAGGAATTGCCTTGATTGCGCATGATGCGATGAAGGATCGCATGCTGGCGCTGGCAGAAAAACACTTCCATTTGCTGGACCAGTTTTCACATCGCTATGCGACCGGCACCACTGGTGGCCTATTGAATAAGTTAGCGCAAAAAATCAAAGGCGAGCCAGCCGACCAAACCTGGGTGCAAGCTTTTTTATCCGGCCCTTTAGGTGGCGATGCACAGATTGCAGAACTGGTCTTGGAAAGAAAAATACGTCGCATCCTGTTTCTGGAAGATCCGCATGTGGCACGCCAACACGAAGCCGATATCCAATTACTGGAACGCGCAGCCCGCACCGTCACTGATTTTTCACTGGTGATCAGCGATGTTGAAGGGGTGGACCGCTGGTTGACCTTGATGACCGCACGCATGGCGCAATAACGATTTCAGCCCCATGTCGCAATGGGGCTGAAATTTAGCTGACTATTGATCTGTCAATCCTCACGCAGCGGCAGTTTCCTGCGGTTTCGCTGACAAACGCTTCAATCTTTCCATCGTGGTTTCGCCTACCGTATCCGCCTGCGCCACCGATTTCCTGATCGCCTCAATTTCCGCAGCCTGATCTAATGGCTTTTGTCCTATGTCAGCGACGATACGCAAACCTGCTGCCTGGTTGCTGACCGTTTGTGCACGACGGGTCAAGGCATTCAGCGCACTCGATTGTCCTTTGATACCAGACAAGCTGCTCAACTGGCTCTGGCGCTCGGCACGCAACTCCTGCAAGTCTTTTTGTGCATTTGCCGAAGCGAGATTTTGCAGCGCTTTTTTGGCGGCAGCATCAAACTCAGACAATTGGCCGGACAGGGCATCGACGATTTTTTGCAGCTCGTTCATATACTCTTCCGCGTCTGCCTGTTCTTGCATTTCCAAAGGCAATCTGGCTTTATTCGCTTCCAGTTCATCGCAAAACAGGCTGACTGTGGCTTCCGAAATTTTCCCTGTCGCCAGTCGGTCAGCCAGCGTGGTCGAGGCCTTTTCGTCATTCGCTATCAAGTCGCGCAGCTTGACTACATCGGCATGTTCTTTTTCAAAAGATGCACGAGCGCCAGCCAGTTTTTGTGCTGTCTCCCTGAGCGTCGCAGCCAGCCGATCACGATCAGCTTCAGTTGCCGTTTCCGGATCAAAATTGGCGATGGCCTCAGATACCTTGTCACCAAGCACGCCAAAATGTTTGCTGATTAAGCGTGCTGTCAAACCCCAACCGTTCAAATTGCTCATGATATTTCCTTAGTTTAAAAGTGTATTTCTACACGAATTGTTTTATGTACTACTGCTGTACTACTGGTGTACTACTAGTTTATTTATCTGATCATTTATTGCTGATATTGCCCGTTTTTGTCACTAGCTACTGCACCACCAATCTTTCCAGCTCAACTGGAATCGCGATCATGAAATCCACATAAATACCGCGCTTGGCTCTATCACCGTCTTCGCTTTCGACGATCTCGGTAGAAATCAACAAAATTTCGCGTTGATCTCCATGTTCACCGCCGAGCTGCCGGCTGTAAGGCATAAAGACGATGTCTTGTTTCAGGCCTTGCTTGCCAAGCGCATCGTCGATACGTGTCTCAACCCCGCGAAAAGGGCTGACGAAATCTTGTTCTGCTGTACCTACATCGCGCTGGTACAGCAAATTTTCTGCATCGGCAAAGATGCTGGTGACGTCAGCTTCATCCATCCCCAAATCTTCCACCTGACTGCGCCACAGGGTGTAGCTACTATCCCCCAGACCGTAGCCTGCTTCACCCAGATACGCCTCTTGATCCTCGGTGGTTGCCGGGATCAGACGGGTCAATCTGCTGCAATACATCACTTCACTAATTTCACCAGTCTCGCTGGCATACAACTGGAGAAATTTCTCCGCATGCACGTCGTCGCCGACATGCAGGTAATACCGATACAAGTTGCCAGCCATGCCAGTTTGTATCCGGCTAATCGCACGTATCAGGGTTTCGCCTTCATCTGGCAAGGCAATCAACGAACCCTGGCTAATCGCCCGTATCAGGGGTGATTTCTGTAGTGCGATGACACTGCCTATCCTGGCATTCAAAGGTAAATTGGCATCTTCCCTTTGCCCGGCATGATGCGATTCTTGTGCATCGTTGCTGGCACGATTAAAGAGTTTTCCTGCATAGTTGTAAGCATCTTTCCAGGCCATTTTCTTTCCTTAAACCTTTCCTAATGAGTAGTTAGACATCGCTGGTCGACGTGGCACAAAAAAACGATACAGCTTGAACGAGACCCAGGCCAATCCGGATAAAAACGTTAGCCAGAGCAGAAAGCGCAACATGTGCCATGCCTTTGATTCGCTTTCTACGGGTTGAACTTTGGCGGCGCTGACAGTGCTGCTTACGGGCTCATTTACTCCACTGTTCTGATAATTCGCATCGGTGCCACCGGCTATCGGCTCAAGATCACTTCTACGTGTGTCATAGGCCGGTGCAGAAGGTACAGAATGCGGCCGGCTGAGCGCCTGTCCCAGCATAAAACCCATGAATGCGGCACCCATCGAGCTATGCTCCCTTTGCACGATCACCGTAGGCGCGACTGGCGCCTGAGTTAGCTGTGGCGTTGCTGGTGCTGCGTTCTGCGCTGGACTTAATGGCTTGCCCGTGACACTGTTTTGCTGCTCAGGCCGGGATGCCGTTTTTTGCTGGTTTCTCGCGTCCATATTCTTTATTGCCTGTTGCTGTGCCTGATTCTTTTCCAGATCCCGGTTCAATGCAGAATCTGATTTGTTTGAAGGCGCGCCGCGCTGCTGGCCGAAACTTCCGAAAGAAGTTGACGATGACTTGTTGCTGACATTCGCGCTCGAGCGTTGCTGACTTCTCTGTGACGAAAATCCACTCTTCATGCTGCGGGATGTTCCCGCGCTAGCGATATTCGCCATTGGTAATACAATGACCAAGATGGCAGCTAGGACGCGATGTTTAAATGGGCTCATGTGTTTCAACCTATCTCTTTTTGCTAGTGTTATTTCATCAATGACTCTGTACAATCGATGCTCTCTTGCATTGCTGTGTTAAATTCATTTCAGTATCGACAGCTCAGTGAAGGCATCGCTTAACAACAGCTCAGTGAAAGCATCATAGTGAGCAAAAAGATAAATAACATCGGTAATAAAAAAGGAAATTCACCGTGACCCGTAAATACTCAGACATGAACCAGCACGATGCACTGTACAAAGTGGCGCGGGCATATCCAGGTGGGCTAGAAGCGCTGGCAATTCGATTGGAGATGTCGGTCAACGTCTTGCGCAACAAACTAGCACCTGGCATAGAGTCGCATTACCCTTCGTTCGAAGAACTTTCCCTGATCATCGAGCACTGCCAGGCGGCGGGTGTCAAAGATGCTCACTTGCCATTGCATGCCCTGCTAGGGCGGCATGGCATGGCGGCTTTTTTGGTGCCGGAGCCTGAGCAAATCAACAAGGACGATTTGTCGCAAACCGTCTGCCGCGTGATGAGCCAGGTTGGCGATGTCGCCGAGGCCGTATCCAATTCGTTGATGGATGGGGTCATCACGGTAGCGGAAGCCGACTTGATTGAAAAAGAATTTCAAGGCGCCCTAGCTGCGCTTGGTGAATGGCGCGCTCGGATACGTATCCATCACAAGGGCGATCCGCACAAATAGACTCTTTATTCCATTCTATGCTGACTACTCCGTCGACCACGATCTCATATTCAGAAGGCCATCCTCAGCCTGAATCACTGTGGGATTTATTTCTTTCATTTACCCTACTTGCATTGCAAGGATTTGGCGGTGTGCTGGCGGTAGTGCAGCGTGAATTGGTGGAAAAAAAACGCTGGCTCAGCAAAGAAGAATTTATCGAAGAATGGGCGGTTGCGCAAATCATGCCCGGGCCAAATGTGGTGAATCTTTCGCTGATGATAGGCAGCCGTTATTTTGGTTTGCCGGGCGCATTGGCGGCGCTGGCAGGGATGCTTACCGTACCCTTGTTAATCGTGTTGCTGGTGGCAATCGTGTATGCACAGGTGGCGCATCATCCTGGCGTGGCCGGTGCCTTGCGCGGCATGAGCGCGGTGACTGCCGGGATGATTATCGCGACCGGTTTGCGTTTATTGCAGGCCTTGAAAACCAATCCGCTGGGATGGCGTCTGTGTCTGGTTTTTAGCACATTTTGTTTTATCAGCATCGCGTTGCTGCGCTTGCCGCTCGCGTATGTCTTGATCAGTCTCGGCGCTGCGGCCTGTGGGCTGGTGTATCGAAAGCTGGCGCCGTGACGCCAGCCCTGGCCGACACGCTGCATATCACTTTGCTATGGAGTGACTGGCTGAATTTATTTTTGCATTACATGATGCTGTCGCTCTTATCCATCGGTGGCGCGATCTCTACCTTGCCCGATATGCACCGCTATCTGGTGGACCAGCATCACTGGTTGAGCGACGCGCAATTTAATGCTTCGGTCGCGATTGCCCAGGCGGCACCGGGGCCGAATGTGCTGTTCATTGCGCTGATGGGCTGGAACGTCGGCCTCAATTCAGGTAGCGTCTTGGCTGGTTTGGCAGGCATGTTCATTACCATGACTGGCATCCTTTTGCCAAGTACCACACTGACGTATACTGCGGCGCGCTGGGGTCATCAAAACCGCGATCTGCGTGCAGTACGTGCCTTCAAGCTTGGCATGTCGCCGATAGTCATCGGCCTGCTACTGGCGACTGGCTGGATCATGGCCGGGGCGCATCACAATCTGCTACAGGATTGGCCGATCTGGCTACTTACCGCAGTCTGCGCAGTGCTGGTCTGGCGCACAAGAATGCATCTGCTCTGGCTGCTGGCAGCCGGCGCCGTACTCGGCTGGTTCGGCCTGGTGTGAAACTCTGGCGCATCGTTGTTGCATTTCGATGCGCCGAGCGTGGATGGATTATGTCGACAATGAATTAACGTTTGTCAGCAAAACCGATACGGTCGGTGGTCGCATTTCTGGCGTCATCGACACTGATTTTTTTCTCACGCAGTAAAGTATGCAAGGCAGTGTTCATTGAATAGCAGCCTGGATTCTTTTCTTCGCCGCTATCCATCAAGGCGCGTATCCCCGAAATACCGCCAGACTCTATCATCCGCACTACTTCGGGATTTGGCGTCAGGCATTCAGTGGCGAGATGATAGCGTTCACCACCTAAAGCCGGCAGTAAAGCCTGGCATAAAACACCACGTAAAGCTTGTGCCAAGGCCTGTGCCTGAGGTTCGCCATTGCCAAGCAAACGCAGCATTTTTTGCAAGCCGAGCTCGGTGGATCGTGCGTGCAAAGAGGCCAATACCAAGGGACCGGATTCTGCCAATGCCAGCGCTTCCTGCGCCGTTTGCGCATCACGGATTTCGCCAATCACGATCACATCAGGGCGTTCGCGCAAGGCATCGAGTGCGCCTAAATAGTAGCTCTCGACGTCACCATCAAAACCGACTTCCCGTTGCGTGATGATGCATTTGCGCTGCGGGATCAAGGTCTCGACCGGATCTTCAATCGTGATGATATGACCTGAACGCGTTTTGTTGATCTGATCCAACATCGAGGCGATGGTGGTTGATTTACCTTGGCAAGTGTCGCCAATAATCAAGACTAAACCGCTGGTCAATTTAGCGAAATCTTGCTCACATTGGCGCAAGCCGAGCTGGCTCAATTCCAAAGGCTCTTTAGGAAAGCGGCGGATCACGCAACCCAGGCGCTTCTTGCCCTGAAAAGTGAAACAGTTGGCGCGGATGCGTGCAGCGTTCAAATCGATAGATCGGTCAAAGGCGCGGTCTTGTATCCGTTCAAACCAGTTTGGTTCGATCACTTCAAAAAACTCTTCCAGCTCTTCTTTGGTAATCGGCGAATCTGTCACCGCCACCAGACCTTTAGGCTGGCGCAACATGATGGGACTATTCTGATGGATCAGGATGTCACTGAAAATCAGGCGCGAATTGAGTAGATGCAGGATTTGTTCGACCAGGGTGCCAAACACTGGGTGGTCTTCATTTTCGATATACGATAGGGTGCGGATGTGTGTAGACAATTGAGTTTCCATCGGGTTTTTTGATCTCATGGTTGAAACGTAGCTTGCAACGCAGTTTACAATTATAAGACCAGAGCGCCATTGCGCAATAGAAAGATTTTCATCCCAAAATAGCAACAATTCCCAGCGAATCTATGTGCTTAACGCAATGCCATGATATAAGAATGCCCGTCACAGCAAGATTGATGATTAAACCGACACTTCGCGGCCTGAAGAATCTGAAAACATTTTACGAAAATGATATGAAAAAACTAAATACTTCTTTTTTACTTGCATTGAGCATTCTTGCAATCGGGGCTTTGCAAGGTTGTGCCACCAATATCAAAGCAACTTCGTTAACGAATCCACCGCCAAGAGAGGCCTTTTCTACCTACGGACGTATTGAACTCAAGCCAACATTATTTAGAGCGGGATATACAGGTGATGAGGCAGGTCTGGCACGTATCGAAGGTAATATGGCGAAAAATTTGGCAGATTCTTTAGAGACGTGGAATAAACGTCCTGCCAACGGTCGCACACTTATTATCGAACCCATCGTTGAAGAATTACAATTTACTCGTGGTGCAACGCGCGTTTTGTTAGGCCCTTTGGCTGGAAGTTCTGGCGTACTGATGCGTATAAAAATTACTGACGCTAGCGGAAAAATTATTGCAACACCTGAGTTCTTCCAGCGAGCAGATGCCATGGCTGCTGGTTTCCTATTTGGTATACATGACAATCTCATGCTGACACGTGTCGCTAATCTTGCATCGAAATATGTGATTAACAACTATGCGCAAGCCGAGGGTGGCTCTACAGGAGCAGACGACAAGGCCATCGGAGTGAAATGATTTATCGTCTAGATTGATAAAAGTAGCCAGTTCGCAAATCTGCTAACTGGCTTTTCCTTGAACAGCGCAAATCGGCAAATGTTTTAGATAAAGCCCAAATTTCGTGCGTTGACGTTGTAGTTAGTCAAATTTGGTAACAAGCTGAGCAAATCGCTGTCAGAAACACCCATCCATTTACCGAGCGTAGCGGCATATTGGTCAACCGAGGTAGTGGGCAAGAGGCGCCCTTGGCCGACATCGTCGGGGCCGTTATTCGCGACCACGGGCGCAGTACCGTAATAGCGTTGCCCCTTGACTGCGCCACCGACCATGAAGTGCATGCTGCCCCAGCCATGGTCGGAGCCGTCATTGTTGCCGCTGAGGGTGCGACCAAAGTCAGAGGCAGTGAAGGCTGTCACTTTGTCGGCGACGCCGAGTTCTATGGTCGCGTTATAAAACGACGCCATGGCATCTGCCACGGTAGTGAGCAAACCCGGATGATCGGCGAGCAAGCCGTCGTGCGTATCGAAGCCGCCCATAGAGACAAAAAATACCTGACGTTTGGCACCGACTGCGCTGGCTGAGGAAATCATGCGTGCGGCCATTTTAAGTTGGTCGGCTAAATTGTTCGATGCCGGAAATGGTGTAGTAATTGCTGGTGCACCAGCCAAAGCTGAAGTGAGTACGACATCTGCATCGATAGCGCGATTGGTGACGCGGTTGTATTCGTTTTCAAACAAATGGCTGCGTGACTGAGTGATCAGGGTTCTTAAGGCGTCAGAACATGCAGTCGAGCCAAACAGAGGTGATTTCAAGCCAGTCAGCGGGACCGAGCCGCCGGTAGAAACCTGGTATTGCACCGCGCTTTTTCCGGATAAAAACACCGCATTGCCTGACACATTCACGCAGGTAAATGTGGCATTGCCATTGCCGGCTTGAAACAGGTCACCCATGCGCCCGCCCCAACCAGATGTGGCGCCCTCGGGTGCAGAAGATTGCCAGACTGATTGCTGATCGTTATGCGAAAAAAGTTTGGGTGGAAGTGGCGTAGTCTTGTTAGTGTATTGCAGCTTGGTGGTCGGTTGTATCAGAGTGCCGACATTCAGTAAAACGGCCATCTTGCCGGCATTAAAAACCGGTAGCAAGGGAGCGAGTTCCGGTGCCAGTGCGTACTCATGGGTCACACCGTTAATATCGACAGGTGCAATCACCGGCGTCAACACAGTGCTAGTTAAACTGGCTCTGGCATACGCTAGGGTCGGGCGCAATTGTTGATAGGCGTTGTAGTTCGCCGTATCGTAGGGCACCAGGGTATTGCCGTAGTCATTGCCGCCATACAGAAACACGCAAACCATCGCCTTATAATCACTGGCAGTCGCCGCTGAGGCTTCGGCCATGGCGGCCAGATTCAGCGCCCACGGCGTGGCGACGCCCGCTAACGACAGAGCCGATGCGCGTTGGAGAAAAGCGCGGCGCGACGCATTCATCGTTGAAGAATTTTTCATGACGTTTCCTTTATTTTAAAACGATGAATTCAGGCGCTGCCAGCACCAGGGTGAGTGCCGCGTAAATTCGTTTGCTGCGGGCGGCATCGCTACCGCTCGCCATACTGCTTACGGCATTGCGCAAGATGCTCATGGTAGCGTCACTGATTTGCCCGGCGGCGAGTAAGAGATTGATTTCGTCTAGCAAAGTTGTGGCATTGTCAGCCAGCGGCAAAAGGCCAGTGTAGTCGGCCAGCAGATCACCGACACCACCGGTATGTGCGACCGCATTTTGCATAAAATTGACGTAGCCAACTACAGAGGATTCGTTGACAAGTTGAAACTCCGGCGCGACCAATGCGGCTGTAGCAATCGCACTATTCGGCGGGACATAACCGGGGCGAAAAAAATTAAATACGGAGGGTGAGCGTGATGGGCTTTGGCCCAGTTTTTTTGCTGGATCGCTGGTGTCGCCTAGCGCCCATGTATCGGTGGCAGAGCTGGCATTAAAGGCGCGCGCCCAAGTCAGGAAGCGCATAATCGGCTCGCGCACTTTGCCAAATTGTGGATTACTGAGGTTGCTTTTGTTACGCGCTTCGTCATCGAGCAGGATAGCTTTGATGACCGCTTTCAGATTTCCCTTGACACCATTGCCGTCATTATTAAACACCGCCGCAACCCGCGCCACATAGGCTGGTAGCGGATTGCTGGTGACTAGCCGCTGGATAAGCTGGCGGCTGATAAATGGGGCGACATTTGGATGCGCAAAAATAATATCGAGTGCCATCTTGAGCGCATCGGCACCACTTAATCCGGCGGGCACGGTACTGCCCAAAAAGCTAGCCGCGCCGGTCTCGTGACGGCTGGCTATTTGCAACATAGCCCTGCGCATAAAATCCGGCGTATTCACGGTACCACCTGCAAGATCAAAATCCCATCCGGTAAAAATTCTGGCCAAACCAGTAATATCATCCAGACCGTAGGTTTCTACCGGCACACCGTTTTGTGTTTTGGGCGTTCCATCGGTATTTAATTGCAACAGCCCGACACTAAATAATTGCATGATTTCACGTGCATAATTCTCGTCAGGCAAGGCCCCGGTGACGGGGTTATATTTGACATTTCCGCGAAAGGTTAAATATAAACCCATGGCTGGACTGGTAGAAACCAGTTGCAATAAATTGCGATAATCGCCAAAGCAGTTGGCCTCCAACATGTCAAGGAAACCCGCGGCGCCAAAGGCTTTCCAGCCAGCGCCGCCAACCAGTCCGCCGATAGCCACCACAATGATTTCCGACAAGGCCAGGGTGATGCGCTGGCGCAAGGTATCTGGCGCACTGATTAACTTGCGCCAGGTACTGGCATCAAATCCGGCCTGTGAATTTTTATTCGTTAGTGCGTCAAAGCCTTTAGAAACCAGCCAATCCCAACGGCTGCCGGACGCTGGCAGGGCAAATTGTTCGTCTAGCCAGGCGGCATAGCCTACACTTTGCACATGCGCGATTTGGCTGCGATTTGCCCCCATCGATGCCTGCATTAAAAAGCGAGAGGCGTCGGCTACAGAAATCGGCGCGGGGGTTGGTGGCGGGGTTACTACTGGCGGTGGCGTTGGAACAGGTGGGCTGCTGACAGCGGCACTGCCACCGCCACAAGCGGCCAGCGCCAGGGTCGTAGCCATAGTTGCTGCATGGGCGCACGAGTCAGCAAGGTAACTGGAATTGACTGATGATCCCGGTTCAAAGCCCTGCTCATTCTCCTCACATAATGCAGTCGCTGAGTTTTCTGATTGGTCTTGAATCGCTTGATTCGCTTGATTTTCTGGATATGTCATGGCATTACCTTTTAAGTCGTAACAAGCAACATCACTAGAGCGGGCAGATGGAAGAAAGCTTAGCCGATACGGTCGACTTTTCCTATTTCCTATTTGTAAGAATTTGTCATGCCGGCCATGAAAAAAAAGGAACTCTGTCGCAGAATATGCATCTCAGAAAACAGGGGGTAATTTTTTTTCCGGTGTGGCAATTATGCAGTAATTAAGCGGTGCCAGTTTCATCAATAAAGATCAGATAAAGATTAGAAACGCACACGACTACTTGTTTATTATTTTGTTACATATTTTTTGTAAATAGAAACATGCTGAAACATGAAATGGCGAAAATTTTTTGCCACTGCGCATATTTATTGGCAAATTAATTGGTAAATAAGTATTTTCTGCAAAGCTTTGTTACATGCTCTAGCCTCACTTTAGGGTATCCTTGCCGACTTGAAAGAAAGCGCAATCTAGCTATCGCATATGAAGTTGCATATAGAGCAAAAAGAACAAAACGATACCGACACCTATCATCCGGGTGAAGTCCATTTGCATATCCGTTTCCGGCCAGCGAGTCTGATCGGTATTCTGTTTGTGTTGATACTGCACGGCCTGTTGCTGTACTTTTTATGGCATATACGTTCGCCGCAAAAAGAAGGAAACGAAGCGGCGCAAAGCCCCTTGGTCTTGTTCGTTGACAAGCTAACTGCTTTAAAAATGAGCAAGACGGAAGAAAAGAAAATAAAAACCAAGCCGGTACAGGCAAGCAAGCAAAATAAGCCGATTACGCCAGTCATACTCAGTGAAGAGATGACTTCCTTACCACCGCCGCCAGACAAGATCACGCCGCCAGAGCTCGATATGAGCACCATGCTCAATGCCGCGCGCGAGCGTCGGCGCGCCACGCAAGAAGTCGCGCAGAACCAGGAAGCGCAACAGGGTAGCCGCGGCATGAGCCCGCAAGAAGCGGCCGAAGCGAACGTCAGGCGCAGCATGCAGCAGGCTAGCGGACGCCAGGGTACCAACGGCGTATTTCAAATTATTAGCAAGAGCACACGCATGGCTTCATTCTCGTTCCGCGGATGGAAGGCTAGCGCCAATAATAGCTGGCGACAGGTGATAGAAGTTGATGCCGGCCTTGGCGGTAATGTTGAATTGGCCATCATACGGCGCATGATAGAGCTGATCCGTACGCACTACACCGGCGACTTCAGCTGGGAATCGCAAAGGCTGGGGCGTGTGATAAACCTGTCAGCCCGGCCGCAAGACAGTGCCGAACTGGAAACTTTCATGATGCGCGAATTTTTTGGTAACCCAGACCGAAGCTAGACGTTCTGACCGCAGTCAATTGTCAAGCATGTGGAAATCCACAATAGCCGGATATCCCACAATTTTTCATAATGCAGCACAGACGAGAATTCTCGTCCCCGTGTTGCACACTCTTTGTATTTGTCAGCGGCACGTCCATCATAAAAATATCCATGGAGCGCTGAGATGAACGAACCGCACAAACAGCACAAGCAGCACAAGCAACCGCTGTATAAATCCCTCTACTTCCAGGTCATAAGTGCCATCATCATTGGCGTCTTGCTTGGCTATTTCAACCCTGAAACCGGTGCGGCAATGAAACCGCTGGGTGATGCCTTCATCAAGCTGATCAAGATGATGATCGCGCCGATTATTTTTTGCACTGTGGTAGTGGGCATTGCAGGCATGGAGGATATGAAAAAAGTCGGCAAGACTGGTGGCATGGCCTTGCTGTATTTTGAAGTTGTCAGCACCTTGGCTTTGATTATTGGACTGATCGTGGTGAATGTCATGCAACCTGGTGTAGGCATGAATATTGATGTACTCACTTTGGATACCAAGGGCCTGACAGCCTTTGCCGGCCCGGGGAAAATGCAGACTACCACGGAATTTTTCATGGCCATCATTCCTTCCACCGTGGTCGACGCTTTTGCCAAAGGCGAGATTCTTCAGGTACTGATGTTTTCTGTTTTATTCGGCTTCGCACTGCATCGTTTTGGCGGGCGCGGTACGATGATTTTTGATTTCATCGAAAAATTTTCCCATGTGTTGTTCGTGATCGTCGGCTACATCATGAAAGTCGCCCCGATCGGTGCATTTGGCGCTATGGCATTTACCATCGGCAAATTCGGCGTCGGTTCACTTTTGTCACTCGGCTATCTGATGGCCACTTTTTATGCCACCTGTCTGATCTTTATTTTTGGGGTACTCGGTGCCATCGCAAAAATTCACGGCTTTAGTGTCTGGAAATTCGTTAAGTACATTAAAGAAGAGCTATTGATTGTGCTCGGCACTTCATCATCAGAATCGGTCTTGCCACGCATGATGGCAAAGCTGGAAAATCTTGGCGTGAAAAAATCTGTGGTTGGCCTGGTTATTCCTACAGGTTATTCGTTTAATCTGGATGGCACTTCGATCTATCTGACCATGGCTGCCGTGTTCATTGCGCAGGCCACGAATACACCGATGAGCATTACGCAACAAGTGACTTTACTGGCGGTGTTGTTGCTTACGTCTAAAGGTGCGGCAGGTATTACCGGTAGCGGCTTTATCGTGCTAGCGGCGACCTTGTCGGCTGTCGGCGGCGTACCGGTAGCGGGCTTGGCGCTGATTCTTGGCATCGACAGATTTATGTCGGAAGCGCGTGCCCTGACGAATTTGATAGGGAATGGCGTCGCCACTATCGTCGTCGGTAAATGGGGTAATGATGTGAACATGGTCAGGTTGAACAAATGCCTGAATAATGAAACCCTGGAAGAAGCCGAAGAGCCGGAACTCGTGCTCGATAAAGTCGAGTCACACATAGCCGCAAAGTAGCATGAGTTTATACAGCAGACTCTTTCCGGAGTCTGCTTTTTGTTTAAATTTACCGATTTATCCTTTGTTTCTGGAAATGTCGGTAAGCCAAATTCAACGCGATAAATTGCACTGTTGCGGCCATAAAAAATGGTGCGCCCAAGATCAGACTGCCTTTGGCATGATGGCTCACTTGCCCGAGCAAAGAGGTACCGATCAAGGTGGCGGCCACACTCATGATGCTGGCCAGCGCGGTCAATGATCCCATCGCCGTTCCTTGTGAACGCACATCGACCGCCTTGGAAAACGTCGCCTGAAGCGCCGGGCCAGTGGCAAAACTCAAGACGTTACAGATAATCAGCGCATACATCATCCAGCCAGCTTGCGCCAGTCCATACATGCTTAACGCGACACAGGACGAAGCCAGGCCAAACAATACGGCATTCGCATCGCCTACCCGGTGGATATAGCGACCCAAAAATATGCCCTGCATCACGACGCTAGAGAGACCTACGCAAAACAGCGCAAAGCCATTTTGCATCGGGGTCCAGCCAAAACGTAATTCGGTCGATAAGACCCAGGTGGTTTGCAAAGTAAATTGCGCAAACATCGTGAAGGCGTACACCCACACCAATGGGCCAACTTGGCGCAGATGCGCCAGGCCGCTCAGGCCAGCAAAAGGATTCGCCGAGGCGAATGAAAATGCTTTGCGATGCGCCAGCGGTAAAGACTCCGGCAAGGAAAAATAACCGTACAGGACATTTCCTATTGAGACCGCGGCCGCCAGATAGAATGGATAACGTAGGTCGGTTTCACCGAGTATGCCACCCAAGATCGGTCCACAAATAAAGCCAAGGCCAAACATCGCGCCCATCTTGCCCAAGGCCTTGCTGCGGTTTTCTGGCGACGAGACATCGGCAATATACGCGCTGGCGACCGATAAGTTACCGGCCGTGACACCGCCTATCGCGCGCACCACCAGCATCCAGAAGATCGAGCTGACCATGGTCAGCATCAAAAAATTCAAGCCCAGGCCAAACACGCAGATCAACAAGACCGGGCGCCGGCCAAAGCGGTCGCTCAGTGCACCAATCACCGGCGCGAAAAAAAACTGCATCACGCCATACGTCGCCACGATTGCGCCACACCAATAGGCCTGCATGTCTGGTTGATGGGTGTAGCTTTCAACCAGGCGTGGCAACACCGGAATGATTAATCCCATCCCGAGAATATCCAGGAATACTGTAATGAGGACAAAACGAATATTCGTCGGGACGGCGTTGGCGTGGCTTAACTCTGACATTTTCTAAAGCTTTCTGATTCGACAAAATTTTGCACTAAAGGGGCATAGTATACGACGATCATGGGTTGTCGTTTTAGCTAGCGCGTGCCCAGACATCGATTTCGACTATAATTGCCCCCAGTTTTTACCTAGGAAATTTGATGTTGCAAGCATGTGGAGTAGATTTCGGCACCTCGAATTCGACGGTGGGTTGGCACCGTGAGGGAGTCGTGGGGCAGGCGACGTTACTCAGGCTGGAAGAGGATAAAGTGACTTTGCCATCGGTGGTGTTCTTCAATCACGATGAAGATGAAGTCAGTTATGGGCGGGCCGCTCTCACCGCCTACCTGGCGGGTTACGAAGGGCGCTTGATGCGCTCGATGAAAAGTCTGTTAGGCACCAGTCTGATCGATGGCCAGACCGAAGTTCAGGGGCGCACTCTGGCATTTCGTGATTTGCTGGCGCAGTATATTCGTGAATTAAAACACCGCGCCGAGCAAGCGGCGCAGCAAACTTTTACCCGGGCAGTGTTTGGCCGCCCGGTGTACTTCATCGATGATGATAAGGCCGCCGATAAGCAGGCGCAAAAAACCCTGGAAGACATCGCGACCGCGGTGGGCTTTAAGGAAATTCAATTCCAATACGAACCGATCGCAGCAGCGATCGATTATGAATCCAGAATCGAGCGCGAAGAATTGGTGCTGGTGGCCGATATCGGCGGCGGCACCTCTGATTTCTCATTAGTGCGCCTGTCATCGCAGCGCAGCAAACATACCGACAGACAAAACGATATTCTCGGAAATGGAGGCGTCCACATAGGCGGCACCGATTTTGATAAATACCTGAGTCTGACCCAGGTCATGCCTTTACTCGGTCTGGGCGGCACGCTGGCGAACGGGACAGAAATGCCATCCGCCAATTATTTTAATTTAGCAACCTGGCACACGATTAATCTTGCGTATACACAAAAAGTCGCGCGCGAATTGAAGGATGTGTATCGCGACATTGATAACCGGGATCTGCGCATGCGCCTGGAAAGATTGCTGAATCTGGTCGAGCATCGTGATGGCCATTGGCTAGCGCTGAAGTCCGAAGAAGCCAAGATTATGCTGTCTGAACGCGATAGCATCAGCCTCGCATTAGAGCGCCTGAAGAGTAAGAGCAGAGATTCCATGGCCTGCGTGCTTAATCTTAAGCAACATGGTTTTCAGTTGGCTATTTCACATCTGATGGATCAGATAGAAAGTAGCATCAATAATGTACTGTTAAGTGCCGGCGTAAAGGCAAAAGATATCGACACTGTATTTTTTACCGGCGGCTCTAGCGGTGTGCGTGGCTTACGTCAGCGCATAGCCGCCATCGTGCCCGAGGCGAAACAGGTAGAAGGCGATCTGTTCGGCAGTATCGGCGCGGGTTTGGGGCTGGATGCCAGCCGGCGTTTCCGTTAAATAGGACTGACGCAAAATCGACCCAGCGTTGTTGCACTCGCCTCAAGTTGAAATAAGGTACTAAAGTACTGTCTTCGGCGATGCGCCTAGCTGGGACAATTTTGCGTAAGTCCTATTAAAGTCACAAAAAATCCACAATTCGCGGTAACCGCGGATGGCCTTTAGTTGACCCGGCGAGCGCCGCATTTCCCGTTGCACAACAAAATAGATGCTATATACTAAGCGTTAGCTTTACAGGTAAAGCTTATGTTGGCGCGTGCTATCTTTTTGGGAAAAACATGTCGAACACACCTATAAGTAATGACGATGATGCGCTCTTTATCGAAGAAGACGTTGACGATACTTTGTTGGCGCATCATGTCCCGCGCACCTGGAAAATTGCCATCGTTGATGATGATGAAGATGTACATCGTGCGACAGAATTTGCCTTGCTTGATGTCAAAATTCTTAACCGCAAACTCGAATTCATTCATACCTACTCAAAGGCCGAAACCAGAGAGGTGTTTTCTAAAGAGTCAGATATCGCCGTTATCTTGCTTGATGTGGTGATGGAGACAGAACAGGCTGGCTTGGAGTTGGTCGGGTATATTCGCGATGAACTGAAATGGCGTGATAGCCGCATCATCCTGCGTACCGGGCAACCTGGTTACGCGCCCGAAGAAGATGCGATCCGCGATTACGACATCAATGACTACAAAACCAAGAACGAACTGACGCGTAAGAAACTCCTGACCGCACTCACGGCGGCGATCCGTTCCTATGACCAAATTCGTACGATAGATGCGAGTCGCCGTGGTCTCCATCAAATTATTACCTCGAGCGGTTCATTTTCTGTCGAAGATGGCATTCAGCGTTTTGCCGCCGGGGTAATCACTCAAATTGCCGCCCTTTGTGGCGTGCCATCAGAAGGGCTGATTTGCGCGCAAGGTGATAGGCCTGATGCCTTGGGGCATACGATCACTTTTAGTGTAATTGCATCGGCGGGGCAGTTTAGCAATCTGATGAATTGCCCGATAGACGAGATAGGCAACGAACTCATACGCGAATCGCTAAGGCGCTCGTTGACACATCGAGAGTCTATATTCAACAGCGACAATATGACTTTGTTTTTTTCTGGACAAGGCAACCGGCCCGCCGCCGCCTTCGTTGAATTGCCATGTGCATTAAATGATATCGATCAGCAATTGCTTGGCGTATTTTGTGCCAACCTGGGCGTCTGTCTGGATAATTTAGGTTTAGTGAATCAGCTCAAAAATCACGCCTACCGCGATCAGTTATTGATGCTGCCAAATCGAATTAAGTTTATCGACCAGATTGACGACGCCATCAAGAACGCGACTGAAAAACAGCTGGTCGTGTTAATCGATATTGACGATTTCGCCGGTATCAATGATGTGCTCGGCCACCATTATGGCGACCTTTTATTGAGGTCTGTTGCTAATCGCCTCACAGAAAAATTGGGTGATGATATCTATCTGGCGCGTATTTCTGGCGATGTCTTTGGTTTATTGGGCGTCGAAAAATCCTTGCAACCTGAAAAAATAAGGCAATTGTTTACCGCACCGTTCGTGATTGATGAAACTGACCACAATGTGTCTATGTCGATGGGCATGGTCGCGCTAACCGGATATAGCGAGAGTGGCGCGGATGTACTCAAGGACGCCAGCATTGCGCTGAAACGATCTAAAGGTCATCAACGTGGATCGCACACGATGTTTACCCGGGAGATGGGAATAGAAATACACGAGCGCGCGCTGTTGATGCAGCAATTGCATTTGGCCTTTGATGCCGAACGACTATTTCTGGTATATCAACCGCAGATCGATCTGAACACCAAACGCCTGATCGGTTTTGAGGCTCTACTACGCTGGCGCACTGATAGTGGCGAGCTGGTACCGCCAAGTGACTTTATTCCCTTGGCCGAACATTCTGGCCTGATAGTCAGTCTCGGCGCCTGGGTTTTACGTACTGCATGTCACACGATGGTGAAACTACAGGAAGCCGGTATAGCGCCGCAACGTATGGGCGTCAATGTTTCAGTCATACAATTTCGTCAACCAGATTTTATCGCTACGGTTGAAGCGGCACTGAAAGACAGCGGCCTGCATCCGCATCATCTGGAGTTGGAAATAACTGAATCGGTGACCATGGCAGGCGCTGAAATGTTCGAAAGTTCTTTAGTGAAATTTAAAGAGCTCGGCGTGCAGATTGCCATTGACGATTTTGGCACTGGCTTCTCGTCGCTGAGCTATCTCGATAAGCTGCCGGTAGATCGATTGAAAATCGATATCGCCTTTGTCCGTCAGATCGATACGCCAGAGGGCCCGCGAATTGCTGAACTCATTACCCAGTTAGGAAAAAAACTCGGACTGCAGCTGATCGCAGAAGGAATAGAAACTGAACATCATTGGAAAGTCCTGCGCGGTATGGGTTGCCATGAAGGGCAGGGCTTTTTCATTGCCAAGCCTATGCTCGAGGCAGACATCGCTGGTTGGATCAAGAACTGGAATGCACAATAAGGCCTGCGATCTAGCCTTATTTTGCATTCGCTCGCGGTCAGAGTTCGTCAAGATTAATGCTTATGTTCCTTGGCTTGCTCACCACTATGTTCACCGCCACGCATGTCGCCGTGCATACGCGCATGCATACCTCGGCGCATAGCGCCGTGCATACGCCCGTGGCTAGCATCAACTATTTTCTTTTGCTCAGCTGTTAGCTGCGCATAAAAAGTCTTTAAGGCTGCGAGGTGAGATTCCATTTTCACTTGCCGTTCTTTGGACAGCGCCAACATTTTTTCCATGCGCTCCGGTGCCGTCATCTTTTCCATTGCAGCGCGGTCAGGGTGTGCTGGCATTGCGCCCGGGGTAATTGCATCCGTGAAGGTTTTCCAGGCCGGTTCTTGTGCTGCGCTCAGTTTTAATTTGTCGTGCATCTCGGCTAAATGCTTAGCCATGCCAGCCTTCATCTTTTCCGCCATTTTCGCGTGATCCATTCCATCTGGACCATGCATGCCCATTCCAGCCTTATTTGCGGTTTGAGGTGCTGAGCTGGAACTTGGGCTGGAACTCTGCGCATACACACTGGCCGCCGCTGTCATGGCAACTGCCGTGAGTCCTACGAAAAATTTGTTTTTCAATGATTTCATGATCTTCCTTTGATAGGGTTAAATAATGCAGGCAACAAGCGTGTCGTACATCAGTATTCGCGTCAACTCAAGGTGGCGTGAACATGCTAGCTATGTTGAAGCAAAGATGTAACATGCAAGTGTCGTGAGCGCATTACTTTGTATCGCAATGTAACGTGGAGCCTTCCAATTGAGGAAATTTGTTTCGCACTGTTTCCATTCGATCTGATGCTAACAAGTCGATACAAAATCATCGTCAAATCATTTTCATAAAAGACGCTATTGCAAGGATAATAGACGGCATGGATACGCCAAATAAAATATTAATCGTCGATGACGACCGTGAAATCCGCAGCCTATTGGCGGATTATCTCGATAGCAATGGATACAGCACAGTAACGGCGCCTGATGGCAATGCCATGGCGTCTGCGCTCGAGGCGAATAAGATTGACCTGATCGTGCTAGACCTGAATTTACCTGGCGACGATGGCCTGACTTTATGCCGCAATCTGCGCGCCAAATCCGCCATGCCGGTGATTATGCTGACGGCCAGGAGCGAGGCGCTCGACCGTATCATCGGTCTGGAAATGGGCGCGGATGACTATCTATCGAAACCATTCGAGCCGCGCGAATTGCTGGCCAGAATTCGCAGTGTCTTGCGCCGCGCGCATTCGCCAGCGCACAATGGCACAAATGACACCGTGCAAAGACTCAAATTTGGTGACTGGACGCTGGATATTACGGCGCGCCATTTGCTTAGCCCACAGGGCTTGGTGATCGCTTTATCCGGCGCAGAGTTTCGCATGCTGGAAATTTTTCTGGAGCATCCAAATCGTGTCTTGAATCGCGACCAATTGCTCAACATCATGCATGGTCGCGATGCCGATCCGTTTGACCGTTCTATCGATATCCAGATCAGCCGCCTGCGGCAAAAACTGGGTGAAGATGCGCGCTCTCCGCAAGTCATCAAAACCGTGCGCAATGGTGGCTACGTACTCTCGGTAAACGTCACCAGGGAGTAGCATGCAGATATTTAATTCTATGTCAGGACGGGTATTTGCCATTTTACTGCTCGGCATCGTAGGTTCTGCCATGCTGACTTCGTGGCTGGCACTTGGCGAAAGACAAAAAACAATTTCACAGTTTCGTGATTCACATGCAGTTGAGCGTGCCGAACAATTAGTGCTGGCAATGGATGCCTTACCTGCCGCTAACCGTGAAGCGTTTCTTAAAACCGCGCCGCGCCTGGGTTTGCGAGTGACAGCTTTGCCCTCAGTCGGTGCCGAACTAGCGCCAGATTCACCTTATGCCACAGCCTTGGCCGAGCGTTTGGGCAAGACTTTTAAGGTGGTTTCTTTGGCATATAAGCCGGAGTATTGTCCGCGCTTTGCCAAGGAAAATCACCCTGAGCACAACCCATGCGAGGCGCTAGGGATTAGTCTGAACGACGGTAGCGGCCTGCGGCTTACTGTCATGCCGCCACGTAATCCCATGCCACCTATGCGCCCAGAATTTACCTGGTATTTATTATTGTTTTTAAGCAGTATCGCGGTGCTGGCGTACTTGGTTTCCCGAATGACCATGCGCCCCTTAAATCAATTGGCACAGGCCGCGACCGATTTAGGTCAAGACATTAATCGCCCGCCCTTGCCCGAGCAAGGCAGTAGCGAAATCCTGCAGGCGACCCGGGCCTTCAATGCGATGCAACATCGCATTCGTCAGCACATACAACAACGCACCCATATGCTGGCTGCGATCACGCACGACCTGCAAACCCCGCTGACGCGACTCAGGTTACGGTTGGAAAAAGTCAGTGACATAGAGTTACGCGACAAACTCATCGGTGATTTATCGGATATGCAAATGATGGTCAAGGAAGGCCTGGACCTGGCGCGCAGCATGGACATTAACGAGCCGTTGAAACCACTCGATCTTGATTCGCTGATCGATAGTGTCTGTATCGATGCCAGCGACGCCGGGCAAGATGTCACGGTGAATGGCAAAAGCAACAGCACCGTCATGGCCAGGCCGCAGGCTCTGCGCCGCTGCTTGAATAATCTAATCGACAACGCCGTGAAATATGGCCATTACGCCAAACTCAGCGTAGAAACCAGCACGGTGGCAGGGCAAAAAATGCTGCATGTGTTGATACGCGATGGCGGCCATGGGATTCCTGAGGATCAACTGCAAAACGTGTTTGAACCTTTTTATCGCCTGGAAACCTCACGCTCGCGCGATACCGGCGGCACCGGACTCGGGCTAACGATTGCGCAAAATATCGCGCAACAACACGGCGGCAGCTTGCAGCTGGCCAATCTTCCGGAAGGTGGCTTGGAAGTGCGGCTGAGCTTACCAGTGAAGACGTCTTAAACTTATTTCAACAAAGGAAAATAGGCGGACTATCCGCCTATCACCACCGACATCATGCTGATGGCCCCCAACTCCATTCCCTCCGCCACGATCTCTAGCGGTTCATCGGACGCCTTCGCACCGAGTACATACAGCAGCGGTAAAAAGTGCTCAGAGGTCGGCACGGAAAGGGCGGCGTCTTGGCCCAATGCTTCGTAGTTCACGACTTGCTCAAATTGCCCGGCGAGCATTGCTGTGCGCATCGCCGAATTAAAGCGCTGCGCCCAATCATATCCACTTGAACGCGGGTCCATGCGCGCCAGGTTATGCACCACATTGCCGCTCGCAATAATCATCACACCTTCATCGCGCAAACCCGCCAGCTTCTGCCCCAGCGCAAAATGATAGGCGGCGTCTTGCGTCATATCCAGACTGAGCTGCACCACCGGTATGTCGGCTTTAGGATAGGTCTTGATTAACACCGACCAGGTGCCGTGATCTAGCCCCCACTCCTGATCCATCCTTACGGATAGCGGTGCCAGTATTTGTGCCACGCGTGCGGCCAGCGCAGGGTCGCCAGGTGCCGGATAGCGCACATCAAACAAGGGCTTGGGAAAACCGCCAAAATCATGAATCGTTTTTGGCGCTGGCATCGCGGTCACCGCGGTACCGCGGGTGGTCCAGTGCGCAGAGATCGCCAAGATCGCCTTGGGTCGCGCAAAGCGTTCGGCAAAACTTTGCCAGACGCGGGTATACGCATTGTCTTCAAGCGCATTCATCGGGCTTCCATGGCCATAAAAAATGGCCGGCATACGTGTGATTGATGACATAGGTTCTCCTTGAAAGTCTGATAGGCTGCTAGAATTAAGTATCCCATATCTAGCGAGAAACCACCTTGATCAACTTACAGTTAGGCGATGTCAGCCACATTATCCAGCTCGCCATCGCACCAGTTTTTTTACTGACTGGCGTAGGGACAAATCTCACGGTACTGACGAATCGGCTGGCCCGCATTATCGACCGTTCAAGGGCACTCGAAGATTTGTTGCAAACCGAAGGCGATGACGCAGTCCAGTTTCGCCTGGAAGAAAAGCTCATCGAACTCGATGAATTGTATAAACGCTCGCATCTGATCAATCGCGCCATCACTTTAAGCACCGCCTGCGCCTTGCTGGTGTGTCTGGTGATTGCCTCACTGTTTCTGGGTGACGCAACTGGCCTGGGGCTAGATAAACTGATTGCTGGCCTTTTTGTCGCCGGCATCCTTTCCCTGATCGGTAGCTTTATTTATTTTTTACGCGAGATATTCGTCGCAACCAAAACGCTCACGCGGCAAAGGCTGCAAGGTCGAAAAACCCTCTCTAAACAGTAAGCTTCAAGCCCAATAATTTAATCTGACAGTGTTTTTTGCATGAACACACTCAAGGGGTCATTCGTGTAATGGCCATACGGTCCGCAGCGTTCATAGCCGAAAATGGCATATAAGCCGAGCGCTTCCGGCTGGTATGGACCGGATTCCAGTTTCAATAAATGGCAATTTGATTTTTTTGCAGCTAACTCCAGCATGCCCAACATTCTTTTTGCCAGACTCTGCCCTCGGTTTGCGGGGCGCACATACATGCGCTTGATTTCGCCATATTCTGAATGTAGAACCACACCAGCACAGGCCACCGCCAGTCCGGTTTCATCGCGTGCAACAACGAACAAAACCTGCTCTGCATCGACCGATGTCAAATCAAGCGCATGATGACTTTCTGGTGGATACAAGGCACTTTGATAGGCATCTAGTTCCGCAACAAGATCGACCACTTCGGCTTGGTCGGGTGATTCAAAAGCGATAGCGATCATAGGTTTCTTTAAATATGTTTGTAGTAAATAGTGGTGGCACACAGGCCGCCATTTGGCCACAATGCGTAGTCGGGAATGCGGCCGCACAGTTGCCAGCCCAGGCGCTCGTAGAGGCTTTCGGCACCGCCGCCGGTTGCGGTATCGAGTACCAAGACGCGTTTGCCTGCGGTCTTTGCGGCTAGTTCTGCGCCGCCCATTAAAGCTGCGCCCAAGCCATGACTGCGGGCATTGCGGTGCACTAAGAGTTTGGAGATATCAGCACGATGTGGCTGGTTTTCTGGCTGGCGCAATATCACCTGCACGGTACCGACGATATGCGCTGCGCTATCTCTGGCAACGATCAGCGCACGCTCACCCAAGCCTACACTCTTGGCCACACCCAGCCAAAAATCTTCCGCTTTGGCGCGCGACAAAGGTTGCATAAAACTGACCGAAGCACCACCAGCTACGCAATCAATCAAGACTTCGCACAAGGCGGCGATATCGCCTGGAATTGTCAACGCAGGCAATATACTGACTGAATGTGATGTGCTCAAGATACGCTCTCCTACGAAAAAACTGCAAAAAATTGTGCTTAGAAATACTTATAAAACTGCAGTGTTGATCACGACGATGTAGCGCGCCGGTAGCTTGGTGGTGTTCTGGAAAATGATGCTTTGGCTTTCATCCATCGCCAGACAATCACCCGGTTCCAGGAAATGATGCTGATCAGAAAAAATCAGCTCCATCCGGCCTTCCAGTATCCACACTTGCTGGCGAATGCCTACTTCACGTAAGCCAGCGGCATATGTCACTTTTGCCCCGGCCGGAAAATCAACTTCAACGATTTGTATTGGCGAACGAAAATGCGGCGGTGAGATATTCCTGCGTACATAGCCTGACTGCGGATCGGTCCATTGCAATTGTTCGGCACGCCGCACCAGCGGGCTGGCATCTGCCAGTGGCTCCTCAAAAAAAGACGCCAGCGTGACGCCAAGGCCAAACGCTAACTTATCGAGCACCACCGCGGTCGGGCTACTTTCACCACGTTCGATCAGGGAGATCATCGAGCGGCTCACCTTGCACTTGCTGGCTAAGGCATCGAGTGAAATGCCGCGTTCAGCACGCAGTCCACTAAGGCGGTTGGCGATACGTAAATTGATGTCGGAAGATACAGGGGGATTGTCATTTTCTCTCATAGTGGATGTATTTTCCAATTTATTGGATGAGCTGTCAAGTGCTACCTCGAGGATATAAAATCATGTGCACAATCAATTTGTTTGAGATTTTCCTTTTTGAATAATCAGGAGCGCAGATGGCTATCGAAATTATTAAAGGCAAAGACGCAACTATCCATTTTGATGCGCAACGCTGCATACACTCACGGACTTGTGTGCTGTCACACCCTGATGTTTTTGTACCAAACGTCAAAGGTGAATGGATACATCCGGATGCGCAGCCCGCTCAGGAGTTGATACGCATAGGGCAAAACTGCCCTTCCGGCGCGATCCAAGTCATCCTCAATGCGCCAGTGGAACAAGATGGGAATTTATCCTCGTCAAATGCCTATCCCATCGTGAATACGTTGCGCATTCGAGAGAATGGCCCGCTGGCCATCGAGGCTGAGTTGCGCATCAAGGGCGAGCCTCAATCAGTGCCGCGCGCGACACTGTGCCGCTGCGGTTTATCCAAAAATAAACCTTACTGTGATGTCAGTCACGTATCCGGAGAATTTATCGCCAGCGGCGAAACTGCGACGCTGCAATGCGAAGCACTGGCCGTGCGCGATGGCCCAGTTGATATCCAGCCAGTGCCAAACGGCCCGCTCAAAATCGTCGGCAATCTGGAAATCGTCACTGGTACAGGGCGTACCTGCAATAAAGTAACCCAAACATTTCTTTGTCGCTGCGGCCAATCACAAAACAAACCGTATTGCGATGGGAGTCATAAGACAAATGGATTTCAGGCAGAGTAATTGGCAATCGGCTCAATCGCGATAAAAATACAACACGCCACATAATCCCGCGCCAACCAGAAATAAGACACGGACATCGCTACCGATAAAGTAGGGGTATAGCATCAAAGCCACACCGGTCCATTTGGCGCGTGGACGCCCGGTTTTTTTGCCAAAACGGTATGCCGCAAAGCCGAAAATGCCAAATAATATAGAGCCAAAAATATATGCCGGGGTCGGCATCATGCCAATCAGGCCAGACAACAATTGTTGCTCGTCCATGTGCTCTCGATTCTATGTCGCTTAAGCGTGAAGAAATATGTCGTGCGTAAAGTTACGCAAAGGAAAAGTTTTTTATATCCGCAGATGCTAATGCAAATTGTGCGCTGCATGATCTGCTTTGTCTTGCGCTCGATTCGACATTTGAGCGAGATTTTTTGCCTGCAAGACGTGCGTGTGCTTGGTCTTGCAGGCAGTATTTTGTTTAAAAAAGTAAGGTAATCGCAAACAGCTTTAGAAAAAACTTTGTGGTATTACCAAAACATCACCTGGTTGAACTGGAACATTAGCAGAGATGTCTCCATCTTTAATTAAGTCATCCAGTTTGACATTTAATTTTTGTTGTTTGCCATCTACTGTCCGAATGATGTTCGCTTTGTTTCCAGAAGCAAATTCAGTAATGCCGCCAACCGCGATCATCACATCCATTAAGGACATGCCTTGGCGATATGGTAGTGCTTGAGGTTTAGCGGCTTGACCGATGACTCGAATTTGTTCTTCAAAAGGACCCGAAAACGCCGTAATAATCACAGTAACTACTGGTTGCTGAATAAATTTTGCCAGTGCTTTTTCAATGTCGCGAGCCAACTGTGTAGATGTTTTGCCACCGGCAACAATATCTTCGACTAGGGGTGTCGTGATTTTTCCATCCGGCCTGACCTGGATTACCATGGAAACTTCAGGATTTCGCCAGACCACGATATTTACGGTGTCACCTGGGCCGATTAAATAATCATGTTGTGCTGGTTGCGCCGCATTGCTTGTACTCGGAATGGCAGAAGTTGTCGAGCAGCCGCTAAAGCTCATTGCGATAAGTAATGTGCCAAGTATGCTTAGCCAGAGCGAGGGTTTGGTGAGAAGTGTATTCACTTGAATTCCCTAAATGTGATGAAAGAATCGGTAGTATCTTAACGTGGAAAGGTAAATTTCTGTGTGTGATGTTATCACCAACAATGTAAAAAGCATCAGCAGAATTAAATTGTATGATGAATTTCTCGCATTCTTTTTAAGAAATCACATTTTCAAGAAAAATAGAAATAATTTTATTAAAGATATTGCTAAGTTTGAAGCTGTATTTTTCCATGAGGCAACAGTAAATAATTTGAAAAATTCAAAAGTACGAACGCTTGGTCAGTTCCCATAAAATAAACGCACTGACGCTTATTGCCGTACGGATAGTGCGATTTAAAGGATACTACATTCCTTGCATTTTATACACTACTATTATATGATGCCGAGTGAAAAATTCGTGCCTTTTTTGCTGATAAGCTGTTAAGTTATGACCTGTACGATTTACCCCAAATGGAGAAGTTGAAAAGATGGAGGAACTGTTAACGCAGCTGCAGTCTCTTGTGAGGGGCGGATGGAAGTATCGATGGTATGCATTGGCGATTGGATGGATTGTTTCCTCGATCGGTTTTGTTATCGTATATAAATTACCCGATAATTTTCAGGCTTCAGCCAGAGTATTTGTTGATACCCAAAGTATCTTGAAGCCGCTATTGGCGGGCATGACCAGTATTCCGAATGTTGAGCAACAAGTCTCTATCATGAGTCGAACCTTGCTTAGTCAGCCTAATGTTGAGCGCGTGATGCGCATGGTCGATCTTGATATTAAAGAAAGTACAGGTAAGGGCAGGGAGCGACTCATTGAGGAGCTGACCTCTAAAATAAAAATTGTTGGAACTGTACAGAATAATATTTACACGCTCAGTTATAACAACGCCAATCCTAAATTGGCTAAGGATGTTGTGCAGGCACTGCTCACCATCTTTGTTGAGGGAAGTTTTGGAGACAAGAAGCAGGATTCTTCAAAGGCCATCGTTTTCATTGACGGACAAATTAAGGCTTATGAAGAGAAGCTCGTCGCGGCCGAAAACGCCCTCAAGGATTTCAAGTTGAAGAATATAGGCTTGCTGCCTCGTCAGGGCGGGGACTCTGGCAGTAAATTGCTTGAGATGACGGATAGTTTAAATCAGGCTCGTTTGGAATTATCTGAGGCTGAGCAGGCCAAGGAATCTATAAGACGCCAGGTCTCGACTATGGAGTCATCGCTGAAATCGACTGCGCCTGGTGTCACTTCTAATCCTGAGATTGACGGACGTATTCAGGCAGTAAGCAAGAATTTGGATGCCTTACGCATGCAGTTTACTGAAGAGCATCCAGATATTGTTTCCGCTAAACGACTGATTGCGCAGTTGGAGTTGAAAAAAGCTGAAGATGCCAAGGCAAAAAAACCTGATTTGGATATCGTGACCTCCAATCCTGTCTTGCAACAACTAAAAATTTCACTCTCAACAGCTGAGGCTAGAGTCGCATCAATGCGAGCTCGCGTAGATGAGTACAGCGTTCGTACTTCAAGATTAAGAGCATTGACAATTGCGGCGCCAGAAATAGAAAGTCAGTTAGCGCAGTTGGATCGTGATTATGAAATAAATAAATCAAACTATGGCAAATTAGTGGCTAGCAGAGAGGCTGCAAAATTATCAAGTGATTTGAATACCACTACTGAAATGATGACGTTTAGGGTTATCGATCCTCCTGCGGTTCCTTTAACTCCTTCTGGCCCGCATAGGATCGCTTTGTTTTCCGCTGTCTTTGCTGCAGCTTTGTTTTTGGGGCTTGCAGGAGCGGTACTGTTAAGTAAAATTCGACCAACTTTCATGAGTCATATCGATTTATTGGAGGTAACAGGCCTACCGATTTTGGGTTCGATTTCGATGAAGTGGACAGATGAAGAGCAAGCAAGGCGAAAAAAGAAATTAGTTGGTTTCGTCTTGGGTTCAGTTGTATTACTGATGTTTTATATGACAGTTGTAATGTTTATGTATCTCAAAACGTGATTCTTTGAGTGGGCCAAAAGATCAGTGTTGTCCGTGCTAGAGTAAATTTGATTTTTGGTACTGGCTGGTGTTGCATCAGTGGAGTGAATATTTTGGAGTTGGCATGAGCATTATTGAAAAAGCGGCCGGTAGAATTGATCAAGCGAAAGGCGTGGTTCCACGGCCAATTGAGCCTCCGGTTGAGGTAACTGCGCAGGTGCCTGAGAAGGCAACACAGGAAGTAGCTGCGGTACCTAAAACTCAGAAAAAAGTAGTTGCTGAAGAAGTTGGAAAAGTTAACCTCAAGAAGGTTGAAATTAATATTGAGCAATTGCATAGATTGGGGATGGTCACGCCGGATGCGGCTCGAACCAATATTGCTGAAGAATTTCGCGTGATCAAACGACCTTTGATTGATGCAGCCTTCGGACAAAAAGGCAAATCAAAGCATCATGCCAACCTGATCATGGTTGCCAGTTCACTGCCTGGTGAAGGTAAGACCTTCTGCGCAGTAAATTTGGCGATTAGTATTGCAATGGAACTGGATCACACGGTATTGCTGGTTGACGCCGATGTTGCCCGGCCCTCTGTTGCGCGTTATTTGCAGTTAAAGCCAGGGAGTGGTTCGCCGCAAATTGGCTTAATGGATATATTGCTTAATGATGAGCTCGATCTTGCGGATGCAATTCTTAAAACAAATATTGAAACCTTAAGTCTCTTGCCGGCTGGCAGAAGCCATCACAGCGCAACTGAATTGCTTGCCAGTCAAGGCATGAGCGCACTATTGGATGAAATTGCGAATCGTTACCCTGATCGAATTGTGATTTTCGACTCGCCACCGCTACTGTTGACAACCGAGGCAAGAGTGCTTGCTAGCCAAATGGGGCAGATCGTCCTCGTTGTTGAGGCCGAATCAACGACTCAGAGCGCCGTCAAAGAAGTGTTGCGCCAATTGAAATCCTGCCCGAATATTAGTCTTATTTATAATAAAGCGAAGAAGCTCTCGAATGGGGATTACTATGGTCAATACTACGGTTGAACGCCCATTAGTGATTTCGGGAGTTCGATTGACTTATCACCTTAGCTTCTTTTCAGTTGCAGTTTTAATTTTGCTTGCTGGCACTAACGCTGGCGCCGCGGATTTGACGCCAGTTGAAGGCATCATTCCAGCAGCGACAAAATTGGGCGCAAACGCCGACACTGCATACTGGAAATTGCTACCAACGATAGATTTAACCGAAACATATACTGATAACGTCAGGCTGCTTTCTTCCGGCAAGGAAGAGGGCGCAACAATCACGCAGATATCTCCCGGCCTCACCATCACGTCGAATGGGCCGCGCTTTAAGTTGCACCTGAATTATGTCATGCAGAACTCTTATTATTCTGGCGATACCAACGAAACCAGGACAAATCATCTTTTACATGCAAATACAAATCTGGCGTTTGTAGAAAATCTATTATTTGTCGAAGGCAAGGCTAGTATTGCGCAACACAACCTGACGCCCTTTGGCCAGGTGGCAGAAAGCAACTTAAATTTGACTGACAACCAGGTTGAAGTAAGAACTTATGGCAT
The DNA here is from genome assembly GCA_040390685.1 of Pseudomonadota bacterium. GTDB lineage: Bacteria > Pseudomonadota > Gammaproteobacteria > Burkholderiales > Burkholderiaceae_D > Undibacterium. Next base: position 41,189 of record JAZJYB010000042.1, read on the forward strand.
ATCTCCGTATTTTCAGAAAAATTTCAACAATAATTTCACAGGTGAATTACGTTACTCGTATGACTCGGTCACTAGCGATGCAAAAGCTAGTGCGAATACTAATAGCACTGCCGATACAGTTCACCTGACGTTAAAGAATGGATCTGCATTTAAGACAATCAATTGGGGTTTGACTTACGATCGCCAAGAAACTCATTTTGAGAAACATGCACCGCTAGAAACGGACATGACTACGCTCAATTTTGACTATTATCTTTCGCGATCATTTAGATTAACAAGTACTGCAGGGCATGAGAAAAATAGTTACGTGAGCCTCGGAGAAAAGCCTCCAGGATCGTTTGGTACCATCGGTTTCGCATGGGTACCCAATCAAAGAACAAGTCTTATTTTCAATGCCGGTCAACGTTTTTATGGTACGACTTATGCGCTGACATTCAATCAACGTGCACGCATGAGTGTCTGGAGTTTGGGTTATAACGAAAATGTGACAACGACGCGCGGGCAATTTCTCTTGCCTGCGGCTGAAGACACTTCAGCATTTTTAAATCGTCTGTGGGAAACCACGATTCCCGACGCTACATCGCGTCAGCAAACGGTAGATAATTTTATTCGTGATTCAAACTTACCTGCCTCGCTATCACAGCCGATCAACACCTTCACAAATCAAGTATTTTTGCAGAAAAGTTTGCAAGGCTCGATAGGATTGACCGGAGTCAAAAATACGATAGTATTGAATTTGTATAATAATTTGCGTGAGCCCTTATCGACTGGTGGTGTTGATGTAATTTTGAATCCAAGTTTGTTGCGTAAAGTGAGGCAAACAGGTGCAAATACACTTTGGAACTTCCAATTTTCGCCCCGAACGAATGCCAGCATTAATGCGGCATATAGCAAAGCGGAGACTCTAGACACAGCTCTGGTTGTCAACACCAAAACCTACAGAGCGTCAATATCGAGGCAGATGCAGAAAAAAATGAAAGCAAGTCTGGAAGTACGACATCTGCAGAGTGATTCGACACTTGTGAATGGTAATTACAAAGAAAATGCCGTCACTCTTTATTTTTTATTAGGTTTTTAACGGGGTAGGTTTACCGATGTACGAGTCATATTACGGTTTAAGTGCCAAACCATTTCAGTTAAAGCCAGATCCACGTTTTTTCTTCGGGAGTAAGGGGCATAAACGTGCAATGGCATATCTAGAATACGGAATTTCACAGGGCGAAGGCTTCATTGTCATTACCGGCGAGGTTGGTGCCGGTAAAACCACTTTAATGCGCAATCTGTTCCGTGAGATTGAATCAAAAAACATTTTGGCCGCGCAAATAGTCAATACGCATGTTGGAGCGGACGATATTTTGCGACTAGTGGCAGCAGCGTTTGGCGTTGAATATGAAGACACCAGCAAAGCCGCATTATTGACTCGACTCGAGAGGTTTTTGCGGCAGTGCGAGAAACAGGGGAAGCGCGCTCTTTTAGTTGTGGATGAAGCGCAAAACCTGACCCCCCGGGCAGTCGAAGAGTTGCGCATGTTGTCCAATTTTCAAACAGATGATAGATCGCTGCTACAGACTTTTTTGCTGGGACAACCCGAATTTCGTCGCACCATGTTGGGCGAGGATATGAAGCAATTGCTGCAAAGGGTGATCGCAAGCTATCACCTGGGGCCGCTCGACGCACTCGAAACACAGTCGTATATTGAACATCGCTTGCATACCGTAGGTTGGAAAAATGATCCAACGATAGACGCGACCGCATATGCAATGATCTTCGATTTTACCGGAGGTATCCCGCGCAAAATCAACTCTTTATGTGACCGCCTATTTTTGATGGGCTACCTTGAGGAGTTTCATGCTTTCGGTGAATCCGAGGTGAGCCAGGTAATCACTGACATCAGGCAAGAATTTGAGCTTCCCAAAGGTGCAGAAATTATTCAACGACCAGACGCATCAGAAGAATTAAAAGAATTAGCGTCGATCAACATGGAAAACGTACAGAGACTAGGAAAAATGGAGCGATCTATTGTTTCGGTCATTGATGCACTCAGGAAAATGCTGCCAGCGAACAAAGTAAATAATTCGCCAGAGGATGAAAAGTAATGAAGGATTTTAAATCCGCAACACATCATATTATTTGTATTGTCGGCGCCCGTCCTAATTTTATGAAAATTGCACCAATTATGGTGGCGCTCAAAAATTTCGGCCCCGCGCTAAAAGTGACTTTGGTACATACCGGGCAGCATTACGATGTCGCGATGAATGAGCAATATTTTCAGGCGCTTGGTATTCCTACACCCGACATTAATTTGGAAGTTGGTTCTGGTAGCCACGCGGTACAAACAGCCGAAGTGATGTGCAGATTTGAAGCTGCCTTAGAAGGCCAGAATCCGACCGCGATTTTGGTGGTTGGTGACGTCAATTCGACGATAGCATGTGCCTTGGTTGCAACAAAAAAAGGCATTCCTGTCATCCACGTTGAAGCGGGTTTGCGTAGTTTTGACCGCGCCATGCCCGAAGAAATTAATCGCGTTTTGACTGACCAGATTTCCGATATGTTATTCACGACTGAACCTAGCGGCAGGGATAATCTGTTACGTGAAGGTGTCGCGGATGAGCGCATACATTTTGTAGGCAATGTCATGATCGATACCTTGCGTCATAACTTGGCAAGAGCTATCTCTACCAGCGACATCGTCAGTGATGCCGGCAGGCCAGGTTTTGTGAATGATGAAAAAAAATATGCGGTTGTCACCATGCATAGGCCATCGAATGTCGATGATGAAGCAACCCTAGCTAGCTTGATCAATACGGTCATTACGATTAACAAGCGGCTACCAGTTATTTTTCCTTTGCATCCGCGAACCAAAGCCATGATAGAAAAATTTGGCTACGGTAAGTTACTGGATACTCCGGATATTTTGCTTTTGCCGCCCATGGGTTATCTGGAAATGCTGGGCTTGATGAAAGACGCAAAAGTCGTCTTGACCGATTCCGGTGGAATCCAGGAAGAAACTACCGCCCTTGGTGTTCCATGCATCACACTTAGAAACAATACGGAAAGGCCCATCACCGTCGATGAGGGTACTAACACAATCGCCGGACAAGACGCTCAAACCATCCTGAAGATTTTCAATGAGGTCATGAGTGGTGGTGGCAAAGGCGGACGTATCCCGCAATACTGGGATGGCCGTGCATCGAACAGAATAGCGGATGTGATTGCGCATGAATTTGGCATACCAAAGCCGCAGGTCGCATAAAGCATATGCTATCGAGAGTGAACCAGTCGGCATCAATCGCGACGTCTGCCATACCGGGTATACCAGCGATACGCAATGCGATGACCATTGATGTCGAAGACTATTTCCAGGTTTCCGCTTTCGCACCACACATTTCAAGAGATAGTTGGCCATCGCTTCCTTGCCGGGTTGAGCGCAACGTAGATTGCATACTCGCCTTGCTAAATAGCGCCGGGGTAAAGGCGACCTTTTTTACTTTAGGCTGGATAGCAGAACGTTACCCGGAGATGGTGAAACGCATTGTCAACGAAGGGCACGAACTGGCAAGCCATGGCTATGCTCACTTACGCGCTTCGGATCAAACCAGGTTCGAATTTCAGGATGATGTGAGTCGAAGTAAGGCGCTGCTTGAAAGTATCGGAGGGCAAGCGGTGTTAGGTTATCGTGCGCCTAGTTTTTCTATCGGCACCGGCAATTTATGGGCGCTCGATGTCTTGCTGGAGGCAGGATACAAATATAGTTCCAGCATCTATCCGATCAAACACGATCACTATGGCATGCCAGATGCGCCACGCTTTAGTTTTTATCCGAATGGTGAAGATGGGCTATTGGAATTACCCATCACCACTGTGCGCTTTATGCAACGCAATTTTCCTGCCGGTGGTGGCGGTTATTTCCGCCTATTTCCGTACCAACTTTCCCGTTGGTTGCTGAGTCGCGTCAATCAACAAGATCAACAGTCCGGGATATTTTATTTTCATCCATGGGAAGTCGATCCTGAACAGCCGCGTCAGCAAAACATAGGCATGAAAACCCGTTTCCGTCACTACGTCAATTTGGCGCGCACAGAAAACCGACTCAAGGCACTTACCCGCGATTTCCATTGGGATCGCATGGACCGCATTTTTTTAGTAAATAAATGAAATCGATTATCGAAGCGTCTATAGAAGCATCTGAGGAACGTCAGAAAACCCCTTCCAGCATCAACCCAGTGAGTGTTCATTTAATGCAGCCACAGGATGCAGAAAAATGGGATGCGTTTGTGTTGACTTGTCCTGAGGCGAGTTTTTTTCATCGCGCCGGTTGGCAGGCCGTGATCGAAGGTGCATTTGGACATAAGACCTGGTTCTATTATGCCGCGCAAGCTGGCAAGATCACCGGTGTCCTATCATTGGCTGAAATAAAAAGTGCCTTATTTGGCCATTCCTTAAGTTCATTGCCATTCTGTGTGTATGGTGGCGTTGCCGCCGTGAGTGAAGAGGCGCGTTTGGCGCTTAACGATGCGGCAATCGCCTTGGCACAAAAGCTCAATGTCGGCCATCTGGAGTATCGCAATGTAGCGGCTAAAAACTCAGATTGGTTAGCCAAGGATCTCTACGTCACCTTCCGTAAAGAGATCGACCCTGATGAAGAAAAAAATATGCTGGCCATCCCGCGCAAGCAGCGCGCCATGGTGCGCAAAGGAATTAAACTCGGTTTGCAAAGCGAACTTGATCATGGCACAGATCGCTTCTTTTATGCCTATTCGACTAGCGTTCATCGCCTGGGAACACCAGTTTTTTCAAAAAAATTATTCCGCTTACTCAAAGAAACATTCGGCGAGGACTGTGAAGTCATGACCGTCGTCAAGGATGGCCGCACGATAGCCAGCGTGATGAGTTTTTACTTCAGGGATGAAGTATTGCCCTACTACGGCGGTGGAACCGCAGAAGCGCGTGATCTGGCCGGTAATGATTTTATGTATTGGGAATTGATGCGTCGTGCTTGTGCCAGAGGTTACAAGATATTTGATTTTGGCCGCAGCAAACTTGGTACCGGGGCTTTTGACTTCAAGAAAAACTGGGGTTTCGAAGCAACACCGCTGCATTATGAATATAAGCTGCACAAGTCGACGGCCGTTCCTGACAATAACCCTCTCAATCCAAAATATCAGCTGTTTATCAAGATGTGGCAACGTATGCCGATCTCGCTGGCGAATATCATTGGCCCGCATATCGTAAAGAATTTAGGGTAATTCGTTTGCTCTTCAGAAATTTTGATTTATCGGTACCTGGTATTTTTTTGAAGTCTTTCGTCTCCTCTAAGAAAATCGCTCTATTGCATGGTAGGCATAGCATTTTTGGAAGGGACACTCCATTTGCTTTGTGTACTTAATGTAAAGTAAAATGTTTCGTTATTTATAAGTCGACGAGGTATTTTATTGATGCTTTAATCTCGGTGCAGGCGATTTATTGTGCGTTCCCTTTCAAGTGCGTGTGCTGTATGGACAAGTATTTAATTCTCTGGATAAAATCAACGTGAAACGGAATTTTTCTTTGTGCTCCCCCTTCAACTTGCATAGATGGGTATATTGAGATGTGTGGTATCTATGGACAACTAAGATTCGACGCTCAAGCCGTACCACGTGAGCGCTTGACGGCGATGGGGCACGCCATGATCCATCGCGGGCCCGATGATGAAGGCGCGTTCGTTGATAATGCGGTTGGAATTGGCATGCGTCGCCTGTCTATTATCGACATAAGTGGAGGTCATCAACCGTTTACCGCTGCGGATGGCAAACTGGCGCTGGTGGTCAATGGAGAGGTGTACAACTTTCGTGAATTGCGGCTAGAGCTGGAAGCGCAAGGGCACGTTTTTCGTTCACATTCCGATGGCGAAACTATCCTTTGGGGTTACCTGCAATGGGGCCTTGAACTTCTGCTGCAAAAACTCGAAGGCATGTACGCTTTTGCGCTTTGGGATGGCCGCAGTGAAGAATTAATTATCGCGCGTGACCGTATTGGTGTGAAACCTTTGTATTACCACCTCGATGGCAAAGCATTCACTTTCGCCTCGGAAGCGAAGAGCCTGTTTCCTGCAGGAATTCAGCCAGCATTAAATAAGGATGCCTTGCCTGCGTATTTGTCATTGGGTTACGTCCCCGCACCACAGTCTTTGTTCGCTGGCATTCATAAACTGCCAGTCGCTAGCGTCGCGATTATTAAGTCGGGCAAATTAAATATCAACACTTACTGGGCTATCGGTAATTCGCTGCAAAGCTTTAGCGAAGCGCAATGGCAGGAAAAAGTGCGCGATGAATTGGAACGATCCATCGTCTCGCAAATGGTGGCCGATGTTCCTCTTGGCGCTTTCTTGTCAGGCGGTATCGATTCGAGTGCAGTTGTGGCGTATATGGCAAAGCATGCGAGTGGCCCAGTTAAAACCTATGCGATAGGATTTGATGGTGATGCCGCTAGCCGATACTACAATGAGCTACCGTATGCACGTAAGGTCGCCGGGCTATTCGGCACTGAGCATCATGAAATTTTAGTGAAGCCCGACGTCGCGAGCCTGCTACCTCAGTTACTCTGGCAACTTGATGAGCCTATGGCTGATTCTGCATTCCTGACAACCTACCTGGTGTCGGAGTTTGCCCGTCGTGAAGTTACTGTGATTTTGAGTGGCGTTGGCGGCGATGAATTATTCGGTGGTTACCGTCGGTACCTTGGCGAACATTATGCAGCCCGATATCAGCAATTGCCCGCGTTTGCACGCAGCGGACTGCGGGCGCTTGCGAAGCGCTTGCCGGCAGACCGGCACAATCGATGGCTGGACTTGGCGCGCTTGGCGCGTGGGTTTATTCTAACGGCAGATATGCCATTTGAGGATCGCTACCGTAGTTATGTCCAGGTCTTTGGATCAGATGCGATCAACGAATTGCTCGGCCCGGTTGATAGTAAGCGCGATCCTATACACGAAGCGTTCGCGCGCGCGAATAATCCAGATCAATTGAACCGCTTGTTGCAAGTTGACGCTCAGACTCAGTTACCAGATGACTTATTATTGCTCACCGATAAAATGAGCATGACCGTGTCGCTTGAGTGTCGCGTGCCGTTTTTGGATCACAATCTGGTTGAACTGGCGGCTAGCATGCCGGCCTCGATCAAAGTTCGCGGTGGCGAGCTAAAGTCATTGCTAAAAACTTCGTTGCGCGGCCTGTTGCCAGATGAAATTCTCTATCGAAAGAAACGTGGCTTCGGCGCGCCGATGGGCGCTTGGCTGCGCGGTCAATTATTGCCAATGATGCAGAAAGTGCTCTCCCCTGAAACCGTCGCCGCCCGCGGTTTGTTTTCACCGGCGGCGGTGCAACGCGTCATGCAAGAACATTTAAGTCAGCAGGCCGACCATACTGATCACTTGCAAGCCTTGCTCAATTTAGAGTTATGGTGTCGCCTATATCTCGACGGCCACAGCGTCGAGCAAATCAAAGCAGAATTGTTGCAGACCGCCGTATGAAAATCCTTTACGTATGCCATCGTTTTCCATTCCCACCCAAGCGTGGGGGCAAAATTCGGCCATTCAACATGATCAAGCATTTGTCGCAACAGCACGAAGTCCATGTCTGTTCGCTGGCACGTAGCCAAATAGAGGCTGATGAAGGCAAAGGTTTGATAGATTACTGCGTACATACCGAGTGTGTGGTGGTGACGGAACCCTGGCAAACCTTGAGGATGATAGTCAGATTGCCTTTGGCGACGCCATCATCGATGGGCTACTTCTATTCACCAGCGCTTAAAAAACGCATTGACGAACTGCACGCACAGCACCATTACGATTTGATTTTTGTCCATTGCTCTTCAGTCGCGCAGTACGTTGAAGACATCACTGATGCGGTCAAAATATTGGATTTTGGTGACATGGACTCGCAAAAATGGCTCGAGTATGCCCACTACAAACCGTTCCCACTCAATTTAGGGTATTGGTGGGAAGGTAAGAAAATGGCCAGGGCT
>JAZJYB010000043.1:0-13910 GCA_040390685.1 Pseudomonadota bacterium
TATCGTCACTGCCACTGAAGGAGCAGGCAGGCACATGGGATTGACATCGGGGCGATTTAATGGAACTTCGCCCAGAAATCGATGAACTGCACCATCCCCCAAATTCATGGCATGCGCCATTTGTAAATCCGCCGCAGGAGCCAAGGCAAGCACGCCTTGCAAGCGGACATGTGAATGAAGATTGGCGCTCTGTGCGGCTACCCACAGGGCCAGATGCCCGCCGGCAGAATGCCCGATCAACAGCAACTGACCATTGTGACGCTCGACCCGGGCAGGCAAGGCCTCAAGCGCAGTCGCCATATCGTGAAGCGTGACATCCGGCTGGCCCGACACTCGTCGGTACTCCAAAGTCAGGGTAGTCCATCCCGCCTCAGCCAAGGCACTCGACATCGCTGCCACATGAACACGATCGTACTCTGGCTTCCAAAAACCTCCGTGTATCAACACCACCAAAGGCAGCTCGCTACCGCGCGCGCCATAACGAATATCCGCCACTTGATCAGCTTCATCACCATACGCTAGCGTCAAGTCTGGTGGACGGGCACTGCGGGTCAAAACAGAAAGGTCTTCGCTCATATTTGTCTGATTTTTTTGATGGTCACAAGCCGTAGCGGTAGTTCACGGCCTGAGGATTATTCATTTGCTGAAATAGTGGTGGGCGATTATAGACTCATAACCGAAAGATCATAAAAGCGCAGGGTCAAATCTTAGATTTGACACTTTCCAAACAAGACCCAAAGGTGTCACTTCACATCGTAATAAAATTTAGTGATGCCCCTTTCCTCAATTATTGCGCCAGCAACTCCAATCTATTTCATCAGTAGAGCTAAAGCGACCTTGACAAACATCAAGCCGATCGTCAGCGGCTGGATTAAGCTGACCTCCGGATGAACGAGACAGCGTCAGTGGAGTGGGGGTGATATGAAATTGTTCCGGGTAATTTTATTGCTGATGCTGGCAGGATGCGCCGCGCCGCCGACCCTTACTCCATCTTTGCCGGTGGTGGATTTCAACCAGAGCTGGTACCAGCAGGCCGAGTCGGCGGGCCAGCAGATTTGGACTATCGACCCACAACTGTCATTGATCACTATTGCCGTACGTCGTGGGGGTAGCCTGGCACGTCTTGGACATGACCATATCATTGCCAGCCGTAACGTAAATGGTCTGGTCGCCCCGGAACAGGGGCGCGCCGATTTTTATTTCCGTTTAAGTGAGTTAATTGTGGATGAAACCGAGCTACGCCGTGCGGCTGGACTACCCCCTGAATTGCCCGCCGATGCGATTCAGGCGACCCGTCTGAACATGTTAAGCAAGGTGCTGGAAGCGGACCGTTTCCCGTTCGTTGTATTGCATGCCGAAAAGATAGCTGGCGATCCATCCTTGCTGCGGCTGAGCATCTCGCTGCACGGCGTGACGCACAGCGTAGACGTGCCAACCCTGATCGAACTCGGCAACAACAGCCTCACGGCGAGCGGAACAATGCGTTTGCTGCAAAGCCAATTTAACATCAAGCCAGCGTCGGCCTTGAACGGCGCGCTGGTAGTGCTCGATCCGCTCGAGTTGCACTTTCAACTTGTCGCACACCGTCGGGCGTCATTAGCGCGATAGGCGGGGCTAATTTCCATCAGGGCAACACTTTTAAGCGATACTGACCTCTTTTCGCATTCTTAATTACCCGTAACTAAAGCCCTCAGCAGCGCTATAAAATTGCCAATGCAGCCCCCTTTGCTTGTAGTGCTATTTTCGCAGCGACGGTAGTGAAACTGGTGCTTGTGATCTTGGCTTTCATGAGAGACACTACGCTCTAGGTGCTTGCATTGTTGCATGTCTTTATTCTTTTCAAGGAGTGGCTAGTGCTGCTGACCTTTAGGGATGTCGAGATCGATACCAGCTTGTTCACATTGCGGGTTGGCAAGCAGGTGAGCCATGTCGAGCCGCAGGTGTTCGACCTGATCGTTTATCTGGCGCAACACCGCGACCGCATCGTCAGCCAGCAGGAGTTGTTCGAAACTTTGTGGGCCGGCAAAGTGGTCACCGAGTCGAGCTTGAGAAGTTGCATCAAGGCGGCGCGTCAGGCGGTAGGTGATAGCGGTGACTTGCAGAATTGCATCGCCACCATCCGGCATCGTGGCTACCGCTTTGTCGCAGCGGCACAAGCCATAGAAGGTGCCGAATCCAAGCTTGCTACCTTGCTGACACCAGCGACCGGCTTGGCCAAGACCGACACCATCACTGCGGGTCCGCGCCGTGCCTCGATTGCAGTCATGCCGTTTGCTGATTTATCTGCACCCAGCGAGAGCCGCGCCGGCATCGCGGACGCGTTAGTCCACGACGTGATTTTCCAACTGGCACAAATGCGCATACTGTTTGTGATCGCACAGGGTAGTGTGTTCGCGCCGCATGTGCGCCGTTTGGAGGCGCATGAGGCTGGCCGGCTATTGCAGGTTGATTATGTGGTGAGCGGCTCATTGCGCGTGGAAAATGCGCGGCTGAGTTTAAGCCTTGAGCTGGCCGAGACCTGTACTGGCCGTATCGTCTGGGTCGAGGATTTCTGCGAGGCAATGGACGATGCGCTGCTGGTGTTAAACCAGATCGGAGGCAAGATCGTCGCTTCCGTCGCCAGCGAAGTCGAGCTGACTGAGCGCAACCGCGCCATCCTGCGCCCGCCCGATTCACTGGATGCGTGGGAAGCCTACCACCGCGGCTTGTGGCATATGTATCGCTTCAACCAGCAAGATAACCAGCAGGCGCAGCACTTTTTCGACATGGCAGTGCGGCTGGACCCGAGCTTTTCGCGGGCCTACACCGGGCTGTCGTTCACACATTTCCAGAATGCCTTTCAGGGCTGGGCGCCGCGTGAAACACAGGTTAATCTGGCATTCAAAACCGCCAGCCTAAGTCTGGAGGCCGATGAGCGTAATCCGGCAGCGCACTTGGCGATGGGTCGAGCGCTCTGGCTGCGTGGCGACCAGGCGCAGTCGGTCAGTGAACTGGGGCAAACGATAGACCTGAGTCCGAGCTTTGCCTTGGGCCACTACACGCTGGCCTTCGTCCAAGCCCAGGCCGGTGATCCGCATGCTGCCATCCTGTCGTCCGATCATTCCCGCCTCCTCAGCCCTTTCGACCCACTGCTATTTGGCATGCTGGGAGCAAGGGCGATTGCGCACGTGCGCCTGAGCCAGTTTAGCGAAGCCGCAGAGTGGGCAGTTAAGGCTGCGGCTCGCCCTAACGCACACATCCATATACTCGCGCTGGCGGCGTTTTGTCTGGCACTGGCGGATTCGCTCACGGAAGCGCGCAGCTTGGTAGCGGCAATTCGCAAGCTACAAGCGCAGTACAAGGTGGATGACTTTATACTAGCCTTCCGCTTTGATGCCCAAGGCGCGAGCTTATTTCGCCAGGGTGCGCGCCTCATCGACATGGCCTGATCACAGCTAGTCACGGCTAGTTGGGCTTCCATTCACATCCGCATGATGTGATTCTTCAGCGAGTAAATAATCGCCAGCACATCTTTTTTCGTTTCTTCGTCGCATTTATTTTTATCCATGGCGCCGAGAATGTCATCCGTTGCCGCCAGATATTCCTGTTCGCTGATATTCATTCCCTTATGCGCCGCCACCATGTCTTTGCCGGTATACGGCTCGGGGCCGCCAGAACCTGCACCGAAAAATTCACGGGCCATGCGTTTCGCGCGGTCAAGATCCTTGATGTTTTCGAAACGCGTCTTGATGAGTGGGTTGGCGAGATGGGCGGCCATGACATCGTCGACAAGCTGACTAATGCCTTTGGCTTCTCCGAGACGCTGATAGAGTGTTTGGGTCATGATGCGCTCCTTCCTGGAAAACAGGTCCCTGCTCGAGACCGGGGAAATCCTATGCTTTATGCTCAATCTTAGGCACGCGGCAGTCCGCTTGCTTGGAGAAAGCGTGAAGATTTTGTGAAGATTGGGGGCGGGTTAGCGACTATCTGAAATTCTAGGATTAGCTATCCACAAATGAAAAACCCCGCCGTAGCGGGGTTGTGTATCAACAAATAATGAATTATTTCTGGCGCCGACGTGCCGCGGCAAAACCGAAAATTCCCAGACCGATCAAGGCTAAACTTGCTGGCTCAGGCACATCGCTTTGATTGGCCGAATTAACATTCAGGATGTCAAACGCCCAATGTGCATCGCGCGTATCGCGCGCAGCATCAACAAAACCATTGCGGAAATTGTTGTTGGCGACACCGTCGTAACGGAAGCCGTCTGCAAAAGTCGTGCCATTTGAAAAATTGGCGTATTGCTGGATGGTCACAAAGTAGTTACCTGCGGCCAGATTCGTTGTGTAAAACGTGTCCCAGCATCTGTTAGTAACCGCATCGGCAGCCACATTAGGACAACCTGCATCGTCCTGCTCACCAATACGTAAACCTGATGCATCAAATAATGCCAAGATTGGATCGAAACCACCACGGGCGATGGACGCGCCAGCTGCATTAGTACCGCCAGCGTAAGACCAGCTACGCAGAGAGACTGCAGAAGCTGCACCGACAGTAAAATTAAATTTTTGAACATCGTTATCATTCACAAAACCACCAGTGAATGAAAAATTATTTGCGCTTGCACTACCGATGCTTAGGCTGAGTGCACAAAGCGCAGCGAGAGTTTTAAATTTCATGAGTTCCTTAAATACTTTAGTTGTTGGAATGTTGCAAATAGAGCATTCAGCAAATATCATGCCAAGTAATTAATATTTAATCAATTCAATTGCTTAGGTAAAATATTGCAAATATATTACGTATTTTGTAAAATTTTTCGACAACCCACGGAGAAACTTTGGGTCACGTTGTAGTTGCGGCTTGGCAATGTCGCACCATCCAGTTGGCAGGAATCCAGCCTTGCTAACTGCTAGCCACAGGCTAAGTATTTTAGCTTGCAGCTTATCCAGTAAAGACTCGCTAGATGGGTAGGGAAGAAAGCAGGCGAGGCTCAGGTTTAGTCTTCGACTAAAGTCATATGATTTGGCAGCTTAAAAAAAGAGCGGCCGTGCGGTAACAATATTTTTATATGGGCGTACTCCCATTCAACTCCATTGGCTTCCGCGGCAGCTTTGGCCTTACGTAAGGCCATTAAATACCATTGTTGGGCCGGTGCCCTGTCAATATTGATGGTGATCATCATGTCTCCCGATGTTAATTAAAGTCTGAAAAATACTGCACAAAAAGGATCTCGCTTTTATGCAAGTTTTCGACTTATTGCCTTGTGTAATTCTGCTTTGTTCATCTTGGAGCGCCCGGCAATTTTTATATTGCTTGCTACTCGGTATAGTTGTGCGTAGGTGAGCGACGCGTATTTCATGGCTTCCTTGGCAGCTTTTACTTCTCCATGCTCGGCACGTGTTTTATTGACAGTGCGAGCAGCAATTTCTTCCGCACGTTCTGTGCTACCGCCGTGTTGAAGAATGCTTTCTTTAATATGTTTGTACTGGCGCTCTCTTTTGGCGCTCCAAGATCCTTGTGGCATCGCTGGCTCCTGATAAGTAAAATTAAACCCCTGTAGTCGGAATAATAGGCACTGGGATTTGTACAGCCAATAAGACTAAGTTGAAAAAGCTGTAAGTCTATGCCCACATTATTTGTCCGATAGACGCCCAAAACTCTATTAACAATTGGTAGTTCTCACCATTTGTTGCACGCTGTGCTCGTGCGAGACTGGAGTAGTCCAGCAATACTTGTGATTGACAACTAAGGCTTTGCCACTTAGCATGTGGTTGTCATTCACAACCAATTTAATTCGCTATGCATATTCACACTACCCCTGGTGCGCTGGTGCGCGAATTGAGCCGGCTTTTTGTGCGCTCGCAGCGGGCGCAGTCTTCTTGTGTGGACGGCGCGTCGAATGTGCAGTGCCATGTGTTGACTGAATTGCTGCGCGTGGATGGCCTGACGCAGCAGGCTTTGGTTGAGCGCTTGTCTTTGGATAAGGCGTGGATCAGCCGTGCGGTGGATGCCTTGGTGTCGGATGGTGTGGTGGCGAAGCGGCCGCATGAGGATGATAAACGCAGCGTGAAACTCAGCCTGACCGCGCTGGGGCGTATCCGCGCCGAGAAGCTGGAGAACACCTTGAATGCGCATGCCGCGCAGGTGTTTGAGCATATCGCCATCGACCAGCACGCGCAGATTCACGATGCCTTGGCGGTGCTGGTTTCTGCACTGACACAAAGTGCGCAAGCCGCGCTGAACAAGACGACGGGCGATTCGACTGCTGAGATCACACCGACTAACCAAATGAATATTCTGGTATTCGAGGATACCAGCATGCTCGACGTGCCCGACATCGAGGCGCTGCTGCTGAAGGCAAAGCTCTCCATCGTTGGCGTGCGACGACATATCGCGCATTTTAGATTGGGCAAACTCGGCGGCAAGCTCGTCGCGGTTGCTGGATTGGAAATCTATGGCAAGCAAGCGCTCTTGCGTTCGATTGCGGTCGATACCGAACAGCGCAATCAGGCGTACGGCAAGCAGATAGTGCGCGACCTATGCCACAGCGCGCAAAGGCTTGGAGTCCATGATGTGTACTTGAAGACGGTCAGTGCCAGTCCGTTTTTCGCTGGTCTGGGGTTTCAAGTGCTGACGTATGAGCAAGTGCCCGCATCGCTAAAGAAATCGAGCCAATTTCGCGGCACTTGCCCAGCTTCTGCAACGCTGATGCACTATGCGTTGGGCTGATAAAGTATTAGCCCAAGCTAGCGCTCAACACATCTCTCTGTTGCTCGGCAAACTGTATTAGCTCAGGGAAGAACGATGCAAATCCTGCCGATAGCGCTGCATAGTTGGCGCGCAAATCGATCAGGCCTTCGCGCAAGAGATGGCCGTTTTTTGATAGACGCGTGGAGATGCGCGTTATCGCCACTTCCACCCCAGCGAAGTCTTGATACGAGCCTAGCCAATCTTGCTCACGCATTCTCGGTGTGATTAGCGCCAGATTGGCCGGCAGCATAGCCTGATGTTTGATCAGGCCAGCATAAAAATTTTGCGTGAAATCGAGCAAGGGGATGTCGCTATAACTGCTCCAGTTATTTGCCAGCACATGATCATAAAAAACATCTAAGGCTATGCCCGCGAAACGTCTTCTTGCTTCGTCAAAACTTTGCTTGGCCGCGATGACTATGGGATGGCTATCGGTAAATACATCTACCTTGCGATGCAGTTTGATTTCTAATTCTATTTGCGGATTAAATTTGCCGCTGACATCGGCTTTGACAAAGTCACCCAACATCGCGCCTAGCATGGCTTCTTCGCTGTGTTGTGCCAAAAATATGTGTGCGAGGAAGTTCATGCGCGTGCCTGCCTAGTGATTGTTGCTGTCAACAGTAGCACAAAGCATGGGCCAGCGTGGCGAGCGGCGCGGCTGGGATATCTAATTTAAGATTTAAAACATGTCACCCGCTTGCGGATTATCGATGCGGGTTTTTAGCGAGCTTGGGTTGATCAAGCTTTAGCCAAAGCTACGTGCAGAAACAAGCATAGAGTCGGTATCTGGTGCGCCATACCATAATGAGGTAAAGTAAATAAAAATAAAGTGAAGAATACAATTGCTCCCGGAGAAATTATGCGCATTTTCATGTCGAGTGTAATTATTTTTTTATTATGCGCTTGCAGTGGATCAGGGCAATTGCGTGCACCAAACCAAAGCGTTTGGAACGATGCGCATTTCGCTGCAAACGCTGAATTGAAGCTGATTACTAAAGACGAATTATTTACTATTGATGCGGATTTACAGCATCAGATAAATCTCCAAATTCAACAAGGTGCAAGTACACAGGATCGTGCCAACCATTTGCTGGAGATGATTTACCATGATTCGAATGCGCCATTTCTGTATGAAAGCTATCATTCCACCACAGCCAGCGAGACATGGAAGAACAAGCGTGGCAACTGTATTTCGCTCACGATTTTGGCTTACTCCTTAGGAAAGTCGCTGCAATTACCTATCGCCATGCAAGAGGTCGATGTTCCCTTGCAGTTTGATCGTCAGGGGAATACCGAGTATATCAACGCACACGTCAATACGATCATTCTTAGTCCGGCGCTGACTTTCAATAAAACCGGCGGAGGCAAAGGCTTTATGTTGATCGATTTCGATCCAGAATTATTCACAATGCGTCGTAGTCGAGCACTATCAGAAGACGAAATACTAGCGCGCTTTTATAATAATTTGGGAGCCGAATTTTGGGCAAAAAAGAATAAGGAGCTAGCCTATGCCTATTTCAAAGCTGCGATTATGACTGATCCTAGTTTTTCTTCGGCGTATAGTAATCTTGCACAACTCTACGTACAACAAGGATTGTTCACGTATGCAGAAGACATCTTACGCCATGCACTAAACACCAATAGGAATGACGCGGTAATGATGCGCACATTGCAAACGGTCTATTTTGCAGAATCTAAAAATGCGCAAGTACTCGGCCTGAATGCCGCAATTAAAGCCAATGAAGAAGCTAATCCTTACTATTGGATGGGCTTAGGCATGCGAGCGATGTTCGATAAAAATTATCAGGTCGCGATCAAGCATTTCGAAAAGGCTGAAAAATTAACCCATGGTTTTGAAGAAATTCATCAAAGCTTAGCTGAGGCCTATCTGCGTACAGGCGAAAAGCAAAAAGCTGAAACACAGTTAGCCATGCTGAAGAACCTCAATCCTGACAATCCAAAATTAAATTTTCTGCGCCTGAAACTCGCGGTACGATAAGGCAAAAAAGCCTTGCAAATTTTCGTGAGGCATTTGTGATGTTTGGAGACCAATAATAATAAAATTCTCAATGTTCTAGTCCTCGCTTTGAAATGTATATTATTAGCGGAACAGCGGAGTCAGCCTTAACATTTGACAACAGTAGCGCGGTTGGGCAAAACCCCATCAGCCCAACGTGTATCAACCACCTTGCTATTAGTTGGGCGGATAAAACTTTAGTCCAACCGTACTAGAACTAAAGACGTCAGCATCGTCAAACTTTAAGCGATGCCTATTTGTTTGTTACCATCCCATCATTCTACTCAGCGGTTGCCGGATTAAAACCTATGCACACACCAGAAATCCCCGAAATTTTAATCAAGGGCAAAGACAAAGCCGAACAATTGATAGGGCCGCAAGTCAGCCAGCTGGTGTTTCACCCGCTGGATTTTGCCTGGCAAACCATCAAAGCCTTTCGTGCCAATCAGGGTTTGCTGTTGGCTGGCGCGCTGGCGTATAACGCGCTGCTCTCTATCGTCCCGCTGCTGATTTTGATCGTGCTGACCTTGTCGCGCTTCATCCCGCAGCCAGAACTATTGCAGACCGTGGCTGACTATCTGGAATGGCTGGTGCCTGGCCAATCCCAAGCCTTGATCGTCGAACTTGCCAATTTTATGCAGCACCGCGAAGTATTGAGTTGGGTGTTGTTGGCTAGCATGATGTTTTTTAGCTCGCTGGCATTTTCCGGCTTGGAAAACGCCATGGCGGTGATTTTTGAGCATCGCGTCGTGCACCGTCCGCGCCACCCCTTGCTCTCATTTGCCTTGCCATATTTGTGCATGGCATGCCTGGCTGCCGGCTTGTTGGTCATGACCGTGGTCGCTAGCGCGCTCAACGTCATGGGCGATCAGACCGTGCATATACTTCACCGCACTTTATCGCTGGAAAGCGTCTCCGGCGTCTTGCTGTATTTGCTCGGGGTTGCTGGTGAGGTGGGGATACTCACCGCGATTTACGTCGTGATGCCTGTCGGTCGTCTCTCCATAAAACACGCATTACTGGTTGGAATTAGCGCCACCATCTTATGGGAAATTACCCGTCATCTGCTGGTGTGGTATTTCACCACCATCTCGCAAGCGACGGTGGTGTATGGCTCGCTGACCACCGCCATTTTGGCCATGCTGGGTTTGGAATTTGCCGCTTTGCTGGTGTTGTTTGGTGCGCAGGTGATTTCTGAGTATGAAAAATTAGGCGTTCGAGCTTCTAATGAGCAGAATCCTTGATCGGTGACAATGCATTTTGCGTATCGCTCAAACCATCCAACCAGAGCGCAAATTCCTGATCCATGCTGTTTCCCCAGCTTCTTACCAAGGCCTGATAACGCGGGTAATCTCCACTGCGCGTAAACGCCAATATCTGTTCCACTTTGGGCCGCTGTTTTTCCATCATAAAGCGTGCAACCAGATAGCCCCAGGAGTAGACACGGGCAGTGCCATTGTTTGATTCATAGGCCGTATCAAACAGCTGGCTGAGTGTATAGGTTTTGTCGGTTGCCAGCATTATCGCGGCTGGATTACGATCCCCTTTGGAAATATATTCGGCAATGCCTTCAGTCCACCACACCAGGTACGGCGCCTGCGGCGAAGGTGAGGCGCAGTTTTCTGGCGGTGCATGTGAATCATGCAAATTCGCGCAAAAATCTCCGTATAGATTGAAGCGTCCATCCAGGTAATGCACATATTCATGTCCGAGATTATGGATGCTGCCGTCTTTGTTTTGAGTGGCGACAAACTCCGCCTGGTTGTCAGGCCGGTCCGGGTAACCCTCCAGATACATGCCACCGTTATCGGTCGGCATATCAAAATGTAAGCCAGCATATTTTTGGAAATCATCTTTTGATTGATAAATATTTGCGCGCAAGCTCGCATTCAGATCATGTTTCACCGGCCTGCCGACCGTGCCAAAGCGCTCATGAAATTGTTGTTCAATTTCACTCAACATGTGGCAAGTGCTTATTTCAGCCCGCTCGCTCAATGCCTGTGAACGCAAGCTCAAAGTCGGGCTGCATTGGTGACTGCGCGACAGCACTTGCTGTATTTGCTGATCCTTGCCACTGAGTACCGCATTGGGGTTTGAGATGCAGGCGGATACCGCCAATACGCTCCCTAGCATGACTATCGTATTTGTCTTCAAGCTTGTCTCCAACTTAGTTAGTAAGTTAATTCGTTCGTTTTTGTCGTTAATTTCGCGCAATTGCGCGCAATTTGGCGCAATTTCACGTGCTGATAAAACTGTTGTAAATCAGTTTTTAAATATTTTATAAATATACCATAAATATATTTAATGATATATTTGCGCTCCGGCTTATTCAAATTTCAAATTTATTGCTGAGAAGTTTTCCCGGATTACGTTGACGGGAGATGAATAAGGAGAGCCTTACCAAGGCCTTTGGGCAAAAGGGAAACCAGGAAAAGGTCCATTTACGTCATGCCGAACTTGAAAAAATCTGTGCTGGCTGGCTGACTGGATGGAGGTGGCTGTTCAAATGGATAGCGAGACTGAGGATGATCCTCACAACAACGGAGCATATTTTGAAAAATTTACCGAACTTGAAAAAAACGGTACTGGCCGTATCACTGGCCAATACGCTAGCATTCGCAGGATTACAAACGAGCTACGCTCAAGATGCGGCACCAGTACAAAAAGTAGTGGTGACGGGATCAAACATTAAACGTGCCGATACTGAAACCGCCTCGCCGGTACAGATATTAACGCGTCAGGAAATCGCCGAAAGCGGTGCCAATACCGTCAAAGATGTGCTGGATAATCTGACCAATAACGATCATGGCGCGATCAGTGATCTGGGTGGCGCCAACTCATGGGCCAGCGGCGCTTCAGGTGTATCGCTGCGCAACCTCGGTGTGAATTCGACGTTGACTTTACTGAATGGCCGGCGTTTATCAAGCTACGGTTTTGCCGATGGTTTGCAATCGACCTTTGTGAATATCGATGCGATTCCCGCCAACGTGATTGACCGTGTAGAAATCTTGAAAGATGGCGCCTCTGCTGTATATGGTTCCGATGCGGTGGCCGGTGTCATCAACATCATCACGCGCAAGGATTTTAAGGGTGTCAATGTAAACGCCAGTGCGCAGCAGGGCACCCACAATAGCATGCTGAGCAAATCGAAAACGGTCTCTGTCACTGGCGGTATCGGCGACTTGGATAAAGATGGCTACAACCTGTTCGCCCATCTGGAAGGCTACCGCCGTGAGGCTTACAAAGACCGTGAGATTTTCTCGCTGTTACCGGCCTGGTATTTGAAGATGAATCCTGATCGCGCCGCCTTATCAACCGGCTCTTTCCCAGGCAACTATACCGGACGTTATCCGTCAAACTATTCCGACCCGGCGCTGGCTGGCAAGTCATTTACCGTGGCCGCACCAGGTTGTGCGCCTGAGCTCCTGATCGGCGGCCTCTGCCGTTACGATTACTGGAAAGACAGCGATGCCAATCCCGGCGCCGACCGGGTGAATTTTTTCAGTATGGGCCGGATGAAAATCTCGGACAAGCTAAGCGGCTTTGCTGAAGTGAATCTCTCGAATACCAAGAGCACGTATTACACCGCCGTGCCACGCAGCAATATCAATGGCGTGCCCTTGACCTGGTATGACTCGCTGAAAGGCGAGATGCAATACTTCACCGATCCTAAGCTACCGGTGGGCCATGCTTACAATCCTTACTCGTTTCCGGTTGGCTTGAATTACCGTTTCTCGGACAATCCGGAGATGTTTAAAAACGTCGGCGAAGCACGCCAATACCGCGTGATGGCAGGGTTGGAAGGGAATCACTTTGGCTGGGAATGGGATAGCGCGATCGGCAGCATGAGTTCTACCGCGACCCAAAAACAGCATTTTGCGCGCGACCGAGTCGGCTATTACGATGCCATCGTGAATGGCGAATACAAATTCGGTACCGTCAATTCGCCAGCTGTGCTGAATAAAATGTTCCCGGAATACGGCTCACATGGCACCTCGACGCAAACTTTTTTCGACTTCAAAGCCTCGCGTGAATTAATGACGCTGGGCGGGGGCCCTTTGCAATTGGCTACGGGAATTGATTTACGCCACGAGAGTTTTGAGCAAGCCAGTAGCGACAATGTATTGAACGCACAAATCGTCCAGTTCAGCGGTGTTTCGATTCAAGGCTCACGCAATGTCAGCGCCGCTTTTGCTGAATTAAGCGCGCCTTTCAGCAAGCAACTTGAAGGCAGTTTTGCGCTACGTGCCGATAAATCCGGACAAACCGAGGCAGCGGTAGTGCCCAAGTTTGGCTTGTCATATAAGGCCACCGATTTCCTGATGTTGCGCGGTACCGCAGCGCAAGGTTTCCGCGCACCTAGCTTGCCAGAGACTGGTAATGGTGGCGCATCCTGGTTCAATAACGGTTATCTCGACCCGAAACGTTGCGCCGCGGCTACCCAAATTTCTGACGCCCTGAAAACCGGCAATGCGATAGATCAGTCGAACGCTAACACCGCGTATAACCTGGGTTGCGTGGTCAGTTTTCCGGCAAAGGTCTTGCCGAACAAAGACTTAAAACCGGAAAAATCGAATAGCTTTACTTTGGGCTTGGTTCTACAGGTCAGCAAAGATACCAGCGTCACTATCGACTATTACAATATCAAACGCCGTAATGAAATTGCGGTGCTAAGCGTAGATGAAACACTGGCCAATGAAGATCTGAAAGCCGGTCTGGTACAACGTGGAGCTTTGACGTCGCAGGATATTGAATTGGCGCAGAGAGCCAGTGAGCTGGCAGGTAAAACGCTGTCGTTCGGTATCGGGCCTATCGCCACTATCGGCGCGCAATACGCCAATCTGAGCAAGACTAAAGTGGCCGGTGTCGATGTCGATGTCAACAGCAAATGGCGCCTGGGTAGTTTCGGTAAATTGAATACTGGCCTGGAAATGAATTACCAGATCGACTACCGCGGCTGGAGCAACTTCACAAACGACTACACAGAAAATTATGTCGCCCGTCGTGGCGTGCCGAAAATTCATGCCCTGCTCAAAGGTTCATGGGAACTAGGTGACTGGACGACCGGCGCACGTGTCAACTACGTCAGCGGCACGACCCTGGGCTGGGGTGATCTGGATTCGGCCAATACGATAGAAGGCTGTGCGGATCGTGGTGTGAG
>JAZJYB010000043.1:13920-16088 GCA_040390685.1 Pseudomonadota bacterium
CGATACCACGCTAGACATGTCCTTGCGTTACAAATTATTCAAAAACACTTTGCTGTCGATGAATCTATTTAACGCCTTGGGTCGCGACAGTGTCGTACAAATGCGTCCGGGCAGTTCTTTGCCTTTGCGCGGTCGGGTACTCAAAGTCTCGCTGGAGCATCAATTCTGATTACAAGTATGGACAAAAAACCCCGGCCTTTTGGACGGGGTTTTTTTTTATGCTAATTCTTCTTCTCTAGCCAATGCCGGTTTAAGTGCGACGAAATGTGTTCATCAAGCCGGATACTCAAATACGAGCAAAGCACAGCTTCAAATCCAAAGCAAACCAGCTCGGGCGAGTAAAACCCGCGCTGTTTTCGCGTCAAATGTCTGCGCGGGTTTCACCCGCCCTACGCATTTTGTAGGGGGCGCCATACGCGCCGTTCAAACCAATACACCTTAATCAACTTCTGCTCTTGATCTTTGCCATTCGGTGCGCTTGCGCACCTTACGATGGGTCAGCATCGCAACACCTTAAAGTGATGCTGGCCCATTACACACTGAAATTGAATCGTGTCCGAGATTTTTCAGGGTTCGACTGGCGGTTTATTTTTCTGTTTTGCGACATACATTCTCTCATCTGCCATTCGGATCAGATTGCTTGCATCCAGATATTCTTTCGGGCCGGTCTGCACAATGCCAAAGCTCAAGGAAAGATCGCTGAACTCTTCCTTAATTTTATTTTTTAGGCGATTAACGAATATCTCCAATGCCTGTTCCTCAGTGCAATTTGGCAATATGACACAAAATTCATCGCCGCCGTAACGTACGCAGGCGTCCTCAGAGCGGGCGATACTTTTGATTGCAGTGCCGATGAAGCGCAGGATGTCGTCACCGCGCTGATGGCCGTTGGTATCGTTAATTTTCTTAAAATCATCAATGTCCAGGTAGATCGCAGTAACAGCTTCAGCGCGTCGCTGCGCAGTCCTCAATATTGTTGTAATCGACCCCTCGAGATGCCGGACATTCAGTAATCCTGTCAGGGAATCGGTGCGCGACATCTCTTCGAGCTGGCGCGTCCTTTCCCTGACTTTCTCTTCCATACTGTGTGCATATTGCTCCGATTTGTCTTTTGCGGTTTCGATTTCAGAGACCAGACTTCGGATATAGGTTTCAAATACCAGCGAGACATCAAACAGCAGCAATTTATCGAGTGCTGAAAGTAGCGCCTGCTGTTCGAGCAGATCTTTGACAGTATTGATGATGGATCGATTCAACAGATCCTTAAGAGTCTGGACCGCAGAAAGATAGAGCTTTGGTTCAACGCCAATGCGTTTGTGCACCAGCCCGATACGTAGGCGATTATTCACATACTCAAGATCATAAACACCGATGAACAGGTCAAGGATATATTTGCGCTGGGCGTTGCGCAAGCGTGCCAGGGTATCGGCATCACCAATCAAAAGGGCGATTTCCGGTATGCTGGTTTGCAATCGATAAAACTCCGCCACCAACATATCGATATGGTCTTCGATGTAACGTTTATACGAGAGCAGCACCTTGACATCGGCTTGGGTAAATGAGAACAGAGACTTTCGATTGTCCACCTCAAACTCGGTGATGCGCATTTGCTCGAGTAGTGTTTGCTCAGTTTGATTCATTCTTGCCGCCTCTATATCACCCTTAGCACCGAGCTAGCGATATAAACCAATTGGAATAAGCTAATTGGAGCACGTCCGAGTTGATTCCCGACGTGCTCCAACAGAACGAGCATTAGCCGTATTCTTCTTGAGAATACTGATTAAGCGCTGACCTTTAACTCTTCATGCAGTGTTTTGATTAACGCTATGCTGTCTATTGCATTTTGAAGTTGACCTTCGATTATCATGCGAATGTCGATAGGCAGGTCATACGCCAGCACCTTTCTATAGGCGCGCACTGCTGATTCTTCGCCATGATTGCACTCAGCCAGAACTGCTTCATCAGCTTTGCCGACAATCGCGGTTTTTACATTCACCCAACCCCTATGCAAAGCGCCAGACATGCTGCCGCTCTCCTCAGGATCACTACCAAAAAAACGAACCAGCTCTTGCAGTTCTGTTGCCGCTTGAGCGTAACTTAACTGACGTTCTGCCAGCATCGCCTTGAGCTCGAAATGACGGTCGCTTGCGTCTTCCAAACAAGCTGTG
>JAZJYB010000044.1:0-6365 GCA_040390685.1 Pseudomonadota bacterium
TAGCTTAGTCAAGAAAATTATTCCGGACAGCAGTGCGCCTGCGCGGGAATGACGTAATTGGGCATCTGAACTAAGTAACTACTCAGAATTGTTTTTAATCGGTCTTTCAGAAAATATCAGAAAAAACTATGCAAACATATCAGGCAATAAAACTTTTACACATGACTTGCGCAGCCATCAGCGTGAACTTTTTTATCCTGCGCTTCATCTGGATGCGGCAAGGATCTAGCCTATTGCAACGGCGCTGGGTACGCATTCTGCCGCATGTGGTGGATACCATTCTGTTGGCAAGTGCCCTGACAATGGTGTTCTGGAGCGGACAAATTCCGTTTCAGCAGCCCTGGCTAGGTGCCAAGGTCGTGGCCTTGCTGGCGTATATCGCCTTAGGTTCTATCGCTCTCAAGCGTGGCAAAACCGCACAAAGCAGGGCGCTTGCATTCGCCGCTGCTTTGCTGGTGTTTGGCTATATTGTGGCAGTCGCGCTGAGCCGGCAGGTTCTGCCGTTTTAACTTCCAGCCCTAATCATAGCGGCGGCCTTCTCCCCGATCATCATGCTCGGCGCATTGGTATTACCACCAATTAAAGTGGGCATGATAGAGGCATCAACTACGCGCAGGCCTTGCAGCCCATGCACCTTGAGTTTCGGGTCGACCACCGCCATTGCATCGAGACCCATTTTGCAGGTGCCGACCGGGTGATACACGGTGTCAGTGTATTGGCGCAAGATGGCTCGAATCTCGTCATCGCTCTGTACATTCGCGGTCAAGAAATCGCTTTCACGCATGGCCAGCATGGCGGGTGCATCCATGATTTTTCGGGTTAATTTGAAACCCTTGAGCAGGCATTCGATATCATCAGGATGTTCCAGAAAGCGTGGATTAATTAATGGTGCCGCCATCGGGTCGGCGCTTGCGAGAGTGACCTCTCCCACGCTTTTTGGCCGCAGCACGCAGACGTGACAAGAGTAACCGTGCCCCAGGTGCAGTTTGCGCGCATGGTCATCTATCATGGCAATCACAAAATGCAATTGCACATCGGGCGCCGCCAGCGCAGGATCGGTTTTCAGGAAGGCCCCACCTTCTGCACCATTTGAGCTAATCATGCCGCGCCGGGTCTTTTGGTAGCGCCAAAATTCGCGCGCCAGATGTGCGCTGCCGCCTACAGAAATGCCTAGCAAATCGAGACTCTTGGCGCGATATTTAAAGACAAAATCAGGATGGTCCTGCAAATTTTGTCCGACTCCGGGCAAGTCATGCACCACAGGAATGTTCAGGGTCTTTAAAGCCTCGGCATTGCCGACACCAGACAGCATCAGGAGTTGCGGCGTTTGCAGGGCACCGGCCGCCAACAAAATTTCGCAGCGGGCGCGCAGGTTTTTTTTCTGGCCATTTTGCAGATACTCAACGGCGACCGCGCGCTTGCCCTCGAATACGATACGCGTGACATGGCAGCCGGTTTCCACCGTTAAATTTGGCCTCTTGTTCATATGCGTCATGTGCGGATGCAGATAAGCACGGGCCGCACTCCAGCGTTCGCCCTGATGTTGCGTCACCTGATACAGGCCGACGCCCTCTTGCTCTGCGCCGTTGAAATCCGGATTGAACTTAAAGCCAGCTTGCTTCGCAGCAGTCAGATAAATTTGTTGAAATGGATTGTCTGAGCGTAAATTGCCGACATGCAAAGGTCCATCTTGGCCATGCAAAGGCGCACCTAGCGTTTCATTATTTTCCGAGCGGATAAAGTAGGGCAGGACTTCATCAAACGACCAGCCAGTATTTCCCAAGGCCGCCCAGTGGTCGTAATCGCTACGGTGGCCACGGATATACGCCATCGCGTTAATCGCGGAAGATCCGCCCAAGGTTTTGCCGCGCGGCTGATAGCCCCGCCGGCCGTTTAAGCCTGGTTGCGGTACTGTTTCAAAGGCCCAATTATTCAGCTTGGTCGGCAGCATGGCGGCTACCGCAAATGGTGTTTTGACCACCCAGCTAGCGCCACTACCGCCGGCTTCCAATACCGTCACGCTGATGTTTGGATCTTCCGTCAGGCGGCTAGCCACGGCACAACCGCCGGAACCACCACCGACCACAATGTAATCTGGCATTATTTCATTCATGTCTTGTCTCTCATTTCGTGTCTCAATTTAGTATTATTATTGGTGTTACCGATTTTTCCATCCGATACTAATCTCAGTGCAATACTAATATAAGGACATTTACTGCCATCTTCATATGATGTCTCATTCCGCCCACGCTTTGCCTTCGGTACTTTCAGTGCAGGACGCCATTTTTCCGGTGCATCCGTTCAGCGGCTTGTTTGCGCTTGGCCGTGAGAAAAACTGGCGCCTGGCTGAGATGTTCCCGGCTTTCGCAGTGGACGAGAGGGGCCAACCGAATGCCAATCTGCGGATTAACTATCTGCAAGCGCGCGAGAGCTTATTGACGGCGAGACATTTAGGCGGTGCCGACCTTGGCTTGCTTTCTGGCAGCCGCAAAGTCTTGGCCGATCTTGGTGGCATGGCGCAGGGTATGCTGACGCAGCCCACTTTCGGACTAGCATTGGCGTTTGGTTTGGAATACCAATTGATCGCCGGATCGATGTTGCAACTCGATCTCGAAGTCGGCGTGCAGCGATCGTCCTTGGTTTCACACGCCTTATTCGACGACAGGGAATTGCAAGATTTTCTCGATCTTGATCACCTGGCAACGGCCTTGAATGCGGCGCGTCTTTTGCCCAGTCAGCCATTCCAATTGGAGCGGCTGGAATTGCGTGGCAATCTGCATGCTAGCCGCTCGGCGCTGGAAGATTTTTTCGCCTGCCCGGTGACGCTCGGCGCGGACGCAAGTCGTCTGGTGTTTTCCAGTGCGCTACTCGATATTTCTTTGGCTAAGGTGGACGCAGCACAAGATGGCTTGAGTTCTGACTCGTCCCGCCATGCCTGTGACCAGGAGCTGGCGAGCATAGGGGTCGTTGGCAAACAAAGCCTGGTTCGGATCTTGGTTGCCATGCAATGTGAATGCCGCAGCGTCGTCGAAATGGCGATAGCCTTAGGGATCAGCGAGCGTTCATTGCATCGCTTGCTGGTGCGTGAAAGGGCTTCGTATTTTTATATTGCAGAGAGCGTCAGGTTCGAGCGAGCCAAACGCTTGCTGTTAGCAGGAAACAGCACGGAAAAAGTCGCGGAAGCATTGGCTTACTCCGATGAACGCAGCTTCAGACGGGCTTTTAAACGCTGGACTTTGTCGAGCCCGGCACAATATCGCAAATCGATTGAGCTTGAATAGTGAAGTTTGCGCAACTAAGCAATTCAACTAAGCAATGCAATTATTCCACCGCTGGCAAACTAAACCAAAAGCTGCTTCCTTTGCCTGGGGTACTGACGAAACCAATTTTCCCATGCATTTTTTCAATATACGATTTGGTGATAGATAAACCCAAACCGGTGCCGCCTTGTTGCCGCGAATCTGTCCCATCGGCCTGTGAAAAGGGCTCAAAAATGCGCGGCTGAAATGCCAGCGGTATCCCTGCGCCGACATCCGTCACCTCAACCTTGGTGTAATTTTTTTCATGTTCTGTGTACTTGAGAATTTGCAGTCTGACCACGTCGCCCTTAGGCGAAAACTTTGAAGCGTTGGATAGAAAATTTGCCAGCACCTGCATCAATCGATCTGGATCTGCCATCACCCAGGCCTGATCGGGATGGTTAAATAACTGTAGTCGCACATTCAGGGCCATCGCATAGGCGGTATTCGCTTCGACAGCATCGGCCACCAGGGCGACCAGATCAAGCCGTTCGGATTTAAATTGCATGTTGCCGCTGGCGAGTTTTTCCATATCGAGAATGTCGTTAACCAAACCAACCAGCCGGCGGCTATTGTCGTGCGCGATCTTGATTAATTGCTGGGCTTTTGCCGGCAGAGCGCCACCTAAGCCTGCCTCTAGCAAACCCAGCGAGCCGCGTATCGATGTCAGCGGCGTGCGCAACTCATGACTAACGACTGAAATGAATTCAGATTTGAGTTGGTTGATACGATGGCGCTCGCTCACATCCAGCATAAAAACGGCCCATTCGCTATCCGAGTTTTCCAGATAGCTGAGGCCAATCAAAACCGGAATTTCTTTTCCGCTAGCGTGTTTCAGCATCACCTCGAACGGCGCGGTGCTGCCAGTTTCGAGCAATTCAGCATAGGCGAGTTGGCAGGTATTCAGCGCCAGTCCCTCCAATAAAACGTGCCAGATCGCTGGTTGCCGAAGCAGCTGTTCCAGGGAGTAACCGCAGATTTGCAAAAACAGTTGGTTGGCTTCACTGAGTTGGCCAAGGCCAGAGCCCTGTGCAATGCCGATCAAATTCGAGTTGGTCAGCCGCTTTAATCTTTGCTCGCTGTATTTGAGTGCATCGAGCGTGTTGCGCTGTTTAGTGATGTCTTCGATCATCCAGACGGCGCCACGTACGTACTGATCCGATGCCATCGCCTTACCAACAATGCGGGCAAGAAAAGTAGAACCATCGATGCGATTCACGCGCCATTCCACGTCAACTAATTCATCTGCAATAAGTTGCGGAATCACCTGTGCAGAAAAGGCTTGGTAGTCGGCATCATCCTGATACAGGAAAGTGGATTTGGTCCCTATCATGTCTTTGACATCGGCAAACCTGCACAAATCGGCGAGAGTTTTGTTGGCGCGGATAATCTTGCCATCGCTGACAAACATGACCCCGACCGGGGCGTTGGAAATCAAAATTTCCTGTTCGTTCGCCAGTTGCTTATAGCGTTCACTGCTCTTGCGCAGCAATTCCTCATGATGTAGCGCCGCTTGCTCTGCATTTTTGCGTTCGGTGATGTCGACCTGAGTACCCAGCATACGCAAGGCGCGGCCGTCACCATCCCATTCAATCACGCTACCTACTGACATGACCCAGCGCCAGACTCCCGAGGTGGATTTCAGGCGAAACTCCGTGCGAAACTCACTTGCGCCATGTGAAGAAAAATGTTCTTGATAG
Source organism: Pseudomonadota bacterium (assembly GCA_040390685.1). Lineage (GTDB taxonomy): Bacteria > Pseudomonadota > Gammaproteobacteria > Burkholderiales > Burkholderiaceae_D > Undibacterium. Next base: position 5,000 of record JAZJYB010000044.1, read on the forward strand.
GACTGCTTTAAAGGCAGGACGTCATCAGGATGGACACTTTCATTCCAGAAAAAATCCCAGAATTTTTTGGAATCACGAACAAATTCTTGTTCCAATCCTAGCATCTTGACAAATTCAGGGCTGTATTTCCCTTCGCCTGTTTGCACATTAAAATCATACAAACCGAGATTGGCTACTTGCATCACCAGGCGTACCTGTTGCTCGGCGCTGAGCAATTTTTCTTCCGAGCGTTTTTGCTCCGTAATGTCGGTGAGAAATCCGTGCCAAAGCACGCTGCCATCCGGCATTAAATGTGGATGAGCGTCACCCATCACCCAAAGTTCCTTTTCAGCCCTGCGTATGCGGTACTCTTGATGCCAGGTTTGCAGATCTGCCGCCGAGATATTGATGGCGGCAATTAATGCCTCTTTATCATCCGGGTGAATTAATTTGAGTAAGGGCGCGGCGTTTTCTTTTACCTGCTCAGGCTTGACGCCATAAATATCAAAAATTCCTTTGCTGGCATATGGAAAACAAACCCTGCCGTCGGCAAATCGCTGGAATTGATAGAGAAAAACATTCGGTAAAAGTTCAGAAAAATTTGATAATAAATTGTGACTCTTGAGCAGCTGAGTCTTATCTTCATGTTCAGCGGAAACGTCAGAAATCAAGCCGACCATGCGTGCCGGGCGATTGTCGCTCGCCCTGGCGACAACTGCGCCACGTGTGCGTATCCATTTCCAATCGCCATCGCGGCACAATAGTCGGTGCTCATCCTGATACACGCGGGTTTTGCCATCCAGGCATGATCGTATTATCTGCATTGCACCTAAGGCATCATCTGGATGCAAGCGGTTTATCCATTCATCAATGTGATGGCCAAGTTCACCAGGCAAATAACCTAAGATTTTTTGATAGCCAGGGGAAAAAAACACCTCTTCCGTGAGCAAATTCCAATCCCAATGATTTTCTCCTAGTGTTTCAAGCAGGGCGCGCAGATCAGCAACCGAACCGGCTATTTCCTGGTGTGTTTCGCTGGGTAATGCGCTGAGCTTATCTGCGGTTTTAGACATGATCATGTGTCGTTAAAAGATGATCCTGGTTGACTTGCATATCGGTGATCAATCCACGTTCGCAATCTAGCTATAAATTGAGCTACAAATTGATTATTGAGAAACTCCACCTAAAACACATACTGACGTAAATTTATTGCTTTGTCATTTTTTGTGTTTTCTAGCGCCCAAGAAAATAAATGAAAGCTGAACGTATATACAGTATTTTTGGCGTTAAAATAGCGCGTCTCCAAGTTTGGTCATCCTGTGAACCCTAAAGTTCGAAAAATTATTCATTGCGATTGCGATTGCTTTTATGCGGCCGTCGAGATGCG